>JALYUA010000015.1 GCA_030854005.1 Acidobacteriota bacterium | reverse complement strand
ACGTCCACCAGGGGCGTGATGTTGATGTCGCTCTTGTATTCCCCCGCGCCTCCCGCAGCCATAGACATTGAGAAATCTCCTTGGGTTTCGGTTCGCCGCTATTTCGAGGACGGCGCCGCGGCTCCGGGAGCTCCGGCGGCGGCCATTCCCTGCGGCTTCTTCTGAGCGATCAGGCCGACGTTCTGAAACCCGGCGTCTTTGGTGATCCGCATGACTTCCTTCACCTCGCCGTACTTCAGGCGCTGATCGGCCTTGATCACGAGATCGGTTTGCGGGGCGCGCTGGTACATCTCTTCGAGCGCCTTTTGGAACTCGACCTTTCCCATCGGCTGATTGCCCGACAAGAAGTAGGCGGGAGGCGTCGCGTAGTTCACCGTGACCACCTTCTGCTTCTCGCCTTCCGGCTTCTTGTCCGGGTTGACCGTTTCCGGCAGCTGAACGCTGATCCCGTTCTGGAGCAGCGGTGTGACCACCATGAATATGATCAGCAGCACGAGGCAGACGTCCACGAGGGGTGTGACGTTGATGTCGCTCTGCAGCTTGCTGCGGGCGCCGCCGCCTCCCACTCCCATACTCATGGAAACCTCCCTGCCTGATTACGCCGTGCGCTGAGTCTGGGCGCCGCGGCGTTTGATGAAGTAGTCGAGAAGCTCGGAGGCCGAGTTGGACATTTCAACCTGGAATCGCTCGATTTTGTTCATGAAGATATTGAACAGCCAGACAGCCGGGATCGCGACGAAGAGCCCGAGCGCCGTCGTGACGAGAGCTTCCGCGATGCCGGTGGACACCGCCGCGATACCGCCCGATCCAGTCAGCGCCATTCCGCGGAAGGCATTGATGATCCCGATGACCGTGCCGAAGAGGCCGATGAAGGGCGCAGTCGTTCCGATCGTCGCCAGGCCGGAGAGGCCCTTCTTCATGTCGGCGGTCGTGACGAGGGTTTCCCGCTCGATGGCCCGCTCGGCCGCTTCGATCGGGTCGTGGCCCTGAATGTTCGCCGCGCCTGAAGACAGGTCGTTGTGGAACTCGTAGAGTCCCGCAGAGACGACGCGCGCGAGGTGGCTGTTCTTGAACTTCTTCGACGAGTCGATCGCCTCCTGGAGCCTGTCGTTCTTCAAGAACCCGGTCACCAGGCGCGCGAACGCGAGCGACTGCTTCTTGGCCTTGTTGTAGTAGATGAATCGCTCGACCGCGACGGTCAATGAGTAGACCGACATGAGGATGAGCAGGATGCTCACCCCCTTCGCGAGCGGCGTCATCGTTTGCCAGAGGGTGACGGGATCAAAACTCATGAAACGCTCCTTGTCGTTCGGTAATCTTTATCCGATAGCTCGCGACGACGAATTGCAATCCTAGTGCAAGTTGAAGGTGACGGTCACGGTCAGGTACACGCGGACGGCCCGGCCGTTGAGGGTGGCCGGCTTGTATCTCCAGCCTTGGACGGCCCGGACGGCGGAGGCGTCCAAGAGCGGGTTCACGGACTTCAAAACTTTGACTTCCTCGACGCTGCCGCTCGCCGTGATGATGGCCTCGAGGATCACGACCCCCTCCATCCGGGCTTTCCGGGCGGCCTCGGGGTACATCGGCTCGACCTTGCTCTGAAGAACGGGGGCCTTGACCTCGCCGCCGACTCTCAGCGGCTCCTCGCCTCCGCCTGCGCCGCCGGTTCCGCCGACGACGCCTCCGAGGACACCCCCCGGAACGCCTCCCTCGACGCCGCCTTCGACGCCTCCCTCGACTCCGCCGGTGTTCGCCGGTTCAGGGGCGGAGGGCGCCACCGGGATCTTCTCGGGAATGATGGTCGGCTGCACCATCTCGGACGAACGGACAGGGACCGACTTCTGAACCTCGACCGCCTTGGGAGCCGCTTTGGGGGCCGCGGGGGGAGGCGGCGGGGGTGGGGGAGCCGCGGCGTAAAAGGTCACGGGAATCGGGGGCTCCGGCACGTCATCGACGAACCAGATGGACGCGCCGACGATGACTCCTATGACGAGGGCATGAATGGCGACCGAGACGGGCAGGGTCAACGCCGCCCTCGACCCGCCGCTGCGGTTGGACGATTCGATCAGCACATTTTCGAACATGTGACTCCTCCCGACGGTAGAGACACCGGGTCTACCTGCCCGGTTCCGGCGTCGGCGTGGTGGCGGCGACCTTCTTACGCAAATCGAGTGCCTGTTGCCGGTACCGGTCGGCCGCCGCGATGTCTTCCTGCTGCTTGACCGGGTCGGTTTCCACCTTGGCCTTTTCTCGGTAGAGCAGATTGATGTACGTCAGCGCGTCGAAATTGTCCGGCTTGATCTGGAGAGCTTTCTCGACCGCGTGAAGCCCGGTGTCCACGATCTGCGTCCGCGTCGCCGGATCCACGTCCGGATAATGGTAGGAGCGGTCCCAGGCCTGGACCCCGATCATCACGTAGGCTTCCGGGTTGTCGGGCTCCAGAGCCGTGCGCTTGTTCAACCATTCGAATCCCTGGTTGAAGTCCCCCTTCTTGAAGTACATGGCGGCCAGCGACTGGATCGCCTTGACGTCCTTGGGGTTGGACTGAAGTCTCTGCTTGTAGAAAACGATGGCGTCGTCGTAGCGGTCCGTCGAGAGATACATCGAAACCAGGAATTCGTTCGCTCGCTTGTCCTCGGGGTGTTTCGCAAGGTACGCCTTCAGGTTCTCGATGGCCTTGGCGGCAAACTGGAGGTCCTTCGCGTGTTTGGACCCCGGCTGGTACATCGCCATGTAGGCCAGTCCGATGTTCTTCTGGAGCTTCGACTGGGTGGGATCGAGCCGGGACGCGTTCTCATAGCTGCCCAGAGCGGAGGCGTAGTTGCCGGCCTTGAAGGCTTCGTTGCCTCGCTTGACTTCCTGCTTGGCCTGGATCTTCTTACACCCGGCGAAAGGGATCGTCGCCAGGAGAAGAAGAGCGGCCGCGGCAGAGCGGAAACGTCGACTTGGCATTCTGGGATGCTCCTCTCCTCTTTCGCTTTTCATCGCTTTTCCGGGCCTTTGAGGCACCTTCCGGAGACGCGAATTCTGTTGAATTCCCCGGGACAAAGCAACAGCGTTTTTTTCAGCCCCCGATCGTACGGTGCGCCCGGCGCGCCGGGGGGGAATAATCACCGGAGCGCGCGCGCTTGTCGTGCGGCAGGAGGCTCATTTGAAGACACCCTTCGCCCTGGTCGGGCTGTTCGCCGCCGCGGTCTCGCTGGCGCAGGCTCCCAAGCAGCCGCCTTCCGCGACCGCGCCGCTGCCTCCGGTCGGCGAGCGCGTCGAGGTCCACATCAGCAACGTCGAAGTCGTGGTCACCGATTCCAAGGGCAACCGGGTGACCGACCTGACCAAGAACGACTTCGAGGTGTTCCAGGACGGGGTTCCCCAGACGATCGAGAACTTCTACGCCGTCGGCGACGGCAAGGTGACCTTCGGGGACGGGAAGAGCGAGCCCATCGACGCCGTCGAGGCGCGAGGCGAGCTGCCGACCGAGATCAAGGCCCGGTTCATCCTCTACATCGACAATTTGAACATCCAGCCGCAGAACCGCAACCGGATGTTCGGCAAGCTGAAGGATTTCGTCTCGAAGAACGTGGGGGCGCGCGCGGAGGCGGAGGTCATCACCTTCAACCGCTCGCTCAAGGTGAAGCGCAAGTTCACGGCCGACCCGACCGAGATCCTCGCGGCCCTCGAGGACATCGAGCGCGAGACCGGCGGAGGGACCTCGCTCGCCGGAGAGCGGCGCGATGCGCTTCACCGGATCGACGAGTCGCGTTCGTCGGACGAGGCGCTTCAGACCGCCCGGCAGTACGCCCGCTCGCTCCGCAACGACCTCGAGTTCGACGTGGACGCGCTGAAGAGCACCTTGAACGCGCTCGCGGGCATCAAGGGGCGGAAGATCTTCGTGTACGTCTCCGAGGGGCTGCCGGCGACGGCGGGCATGGAGCTCTTCGACGCGGTCCAGAAGAAGTATCAGCAGGCGACCTCGACCCTCGAAGCCTTCGAGTTCGACATGAGCGGAAAGTACGCCGGCGTGATCCAGTCTGCCAACGCGCAGGGAGTCACGATCTGGGCGCTCGACGCGTCGGGGCTCACCGTGGACCAGATGATTACCGCAGAGAACCGCAGTTTCGAGAACCGCCCGAGCGACTTCCTCATGCGCCAGAACTCGCAGGCGCCGCTCCAGATGCTGGCGGAGCAGACCGGGGGCCTGGCGTCGGTGAACACGAACAGCTGGGAGCGGAGCTTGAACGAGCTCGCCAAGGACTTCTCGAGCTTCTACTCGCTCGGGTATCGCACGTCACGTTCCGCCGTCGATCGCCCCCACTCCCTCACCGTCAACGTCAAGCGCAAGGGAATGCGGACCCGCTTCCGCAAGAGCTTCCTCGAAAAGACGCCGGAGACGCTGGCCGCCGAGGCGGTGCAGGCGAGCCTCTTTTATCCCCGCGACGACAACCCTCTCGGGATCCACGTCACCCTCGGCGCGCAGAAGCCCTACAACGACGAGAATTTCGCGATCCCGGTGCGCATCGCCGTTCCGATCGGGAAACTGGGGCTGCTTCCGACCGGGGACCGCTACGAGGGGACGTTCTTCGTGTACGTCATCGCGCGTGACGCGGCGGAAAAACAGTCCGAGCTCGCCATCCAGAGGCAGGCGGTCACCGTCCCCGCCAAGGACCTGACGGTCGCCCAGGCGAAGGACTGGTTCTACGACTTCACGATGACGGTCGGGCCGGGAAGCCAGCGGATCGCCTTCGCGGTCCGCGACGGCAGCACCGGTACGACGTCGTATTACCAGAAGAACCTCTTCGTCTCGCTCCTGCCGAAGGACACGAAGAAAGAAGAGAAGCCGAAGACGAATTAGCCGTCCGCTGTCAACCGACGGTTCTCAGGCGATCCGCCGGCGGCCCCGTTCTCCCGTTACGATACGGCGATGCCGCGGCTTCCGTCCCTCGTTCTCTTCGCGCGGGTGCCCGAGGCGGGCCGCGTGAAGACCCGCCTGTCTCCCCGGCTGACCGACGAGGGCGCGCTCCGCCTCTATCGCGCCTTCCTGGAAGACGCGTCCCGGCTCTACGGGGCCGCCGGAAGCTGGGAACCGGTGCTCGCGGCCGAGCCGGATCCCGACGCCCCAGAGCTCGCCCGGCTCTTTCCTCCGCCGTGGCGGCGCGAGACACAGGCGAAGGGGGGGCTCGGCGAAAAGCTGGCCGACGCCTTCTCCCGCGAGTTTTCGCGGGGAGCCCCGGCGGCGATCGCGGTCGGATCGGACCATCCCGCGCTCTCCCGCGGAGCGCTCTCCGAGGCGCTCGATCGGGTCGCGCGAGGCGGCGCCGCCGCCGTCATCCCGGCGGAAGACGGAGGGTATTGCGCCATCGCGTTCTCGGCGAACGCTCCGTGGGAGGAGGCGTTGCGCGAGATCCCCTGGTCGACGGACGCCGTGCTGACTGTCACCCGCCGGCGGCTGGCGGAAAGCGGGGTAGAGCTCGCGATGCTCCCTCCCGGGTACGACGTCGACCGCCCGGAAGACGTGGACCGGTTGAAGCGCGACCTCTCTTCGCGGGATCCGGGATCGGCGGACTACCCGGCCGCGACGGCGCGCGTGCTGACGGAGCTCCCGTGATTCCCATCCTCGACGCGCGGCGCATGCGCGCGGCGGACGCGGCCGCCATCCGCGGCGGCATCCGTTCCTCCGAGCTGATGGAGAACGCGGCGGACGCGCTCGTCGACGAGATCCGGGAGCGCTTCGCAGGCTGGAGTCGGATCGTCGTGGCGTGCGGCCCCGGCAACAACGGGGGCGACGGGCTCGCCGCTGCCCGCCTCCTCGCGGCCGGGGGAGCGTCCATCGCTCTGTTCTCCCTGAATCCTCCTTCGGGGTATCGCGGCGACGCGAAGGTCAATGCCGGGCGGGCGGTGGATGCGGGCCTCGAGATCGTCTCCCTGGCCTCGCGCGGCGGGTGGACGCGTTTCCGGGACTCTCTGGACGCGTGCGACGGCGTCGTCGACGCCCTCTTCGGGACGGGGTTATCGCGGGCGCTCCGGGGGCGTGCCGCCCGCGCCGTCGCCGCGATTGCCGGGAGCGCGCGGCCGGTCCTCTCCGCGGACGTTCCCTCGGGCCTCTCCTCCGATTCCGGCAGTCCCCCGGGCGTTTCGATCGCCGCCGCGTGCACCGTTGCGTTGGCGGCGCCGAAGCTCTGCCACGTCCTGCCTCCCGCCCGCGGGCGCTGCGGCTTCGTCGTCGTCCGCGACATCGGGATCCCGCGCCCGGTTCTCGACCGCCAGCGAAGCCGCGTTCGTCTCGTCGAGCGCGAGGACGTCGCGCGACTTCTCCCGCCGCGGCCCCTCGACTCGAACAAGGCGGATTTCGGCCGCCTCGCGATCATAGCGGGGTCGCGAGGCAAGGCGGGCGCCGCTGTCCTGGCGGCCCGCGGCGCGCTCCGGGCGGGCGCTGGCCTCGTGACGATCTTCTGTCCCGAATCGATCGAGAGCATTGCGGTCTCGGCAATTCCGGAAGCGATGACGAGGGGTCTTCCCGAACGCGGCGGTGCGCTCGCTCCGGAAGCCGCGACGATCCTCGTGAAGGCGCTCGCCGGGTTCGACGCCGCCGTCGCGGGTCCGGGGCTTTCGGGCGGCGAGGGAGTGCGATCGGCGTTGAGCGCGGTTCTCCGGCTCCGGCTGCCGCTCGTGTGCGACGCCGACGCGCTGAATGTTTTTTCCGGAGACCCTGCCGCGTTTTCGCGCCGGCGGGCGTCTACCGTGCTGACGCCGCATCCCGGCGAGGCCGGCCGGCTGCTGTCTCTCACCTCGCGTCAGATTCAGGCCGACCGGCTCGCGGCGGCCACTCGCCTGGCGAAGGAGGCCCGCTCGATCGCGGTCTTAAAAGGCGAAGGAACACTGACCGCCGCGCCGACCGGCCGCGTCACGGTGAACTCGACGGGGACTCCTCTTCTGTCCGCCCCGGGATCCGGGGACGTCCTCGCCGGAATGATCGGCGCCTACCTCGCGGCGGGAATGCCGGCGGAAGACGCGGCGATCGCGGCCGTGTACGTGCACGGGGCGGCCGGACAGCGGCTCGCGTCCGTTTTGGGCGACACGGGAATGATGGCGGGAGAGCTCGCCGATGCGCTTCCGGGAACGCGGCTCGCCCTTTCGGCGGCGGCAACGCCGCGCACTTGATCGACGAGGTTCTCTCCGGCTCGCCGGAGGAGACGGAAGACGCGGGCCTCCGGCTCGGGGGTCGAGTCGGGATAAACGACGTCCTCTATCTCGAGGGAGAGCTCGGCGCGGGGAAGACCTGCTTCGCGCGCGGGCTGGCCCGCGGGTTGGGCGCCGCCGCCCGAGAGGTGGCGTCCCCGACGTTTGCGATCGTCCACGAATACGCCGCTCCCGACGGCCGCCTCGTGCTCCGGCATCTCGATCTCTACCGGCTGGAGGATCGAAGCGCGGATCTCCAGGCGGTCGGCGTCCCGGAGGCGCTCTCCGGCGCTCCGGTCGCCGTCGAGTGGCCGGGCCGGGCGATTCGCCGTCTTCTGCCGCCGACCATCGAAGTCTTGATCGCCAGGGCGGAGGGCGAATCGGGCCGGTTCCGGATCACCCGGGTTTAATGATCCGACTCTCGATTCCGCGATTCTCCCCGCAGGGTCAGAA
>JALYUA010000003.1 GCA_030854005.1 Acidobacteriota bacterium | reverse complement strand
GACTGCGGTCGGGACGGCAAAATACTCACCCATCGGTAAGCGAGGCCTCGCTGGCGTTCGGGCCAATCGGTACGGAACGTTGCCGCTCGATGAGTTCGTCGTGTCGGCGAATGCTGCCACGATGGTTGTCGTTCAGATTGAAACGGCCGGCGCCCTGGACGAGGTCGAATCCATAGCGCAGGTCGAGGGATGTGACGTGCTCTATGTAGGGCCCAACGACCTGACTTCCGCGCTAGGAATCCCCGGAAAGTACACGGATCCGCGGTACCGCCAGGCTCTCTCGCGCGTCGCTCAAACCGCACGAAAGGCGGGCAAGGCGGCGGGGATCATGCTCGCGCGAACGGACCAGATCCCTTCTCTGCAGGACATGGGCTACAGTTTTTTTACGATGAGCGACCGGGCACTCCTACTCGACTCAGCCCGTCTCTGGCGCGCCGCACTTTCCCAGGAGTCCCGATCAGAAAAGCTGAGAGCTGACAGCTGAGAGCTGACAGCTGACCATGCGCTACCGATACTCCGAATACCCGGTCGACCTCCTTCGAGGGCTCCTGACCTACCAGGAGCTCGTCAAACTGTTCCTCCAGCTCGTCCTCCAGACCGGCGGTGACGTCGAAGAGGCGCTCCAGTGGATGAAGTACCTCCAGGAGCGGGGAATGATCGACGAGGGAATCGACCTCGAGGCGTTCCGGAAGGAGCTCGAGAAGAGCGAGATCGTCGAGGATCGGGGCGGAAAGCTCTCTCTGTCGGCAGCCGGCGAGAGGCGGATCCGGCGGTCGGCGCTCGAGGAGATTTTCACCTCCCTCTCGAAATCAGGACCCGGCTATCACGCGATCCCGCGCGCGGGCGGCGGCGGCGAGCTCCTGCCCGAGACCCGCGCATACGAATTCGGCGACAACCCGACGGCCATCGACGGCGTGCGCACGATCGGCAATGCCGTGCGCCGTGACGCGGAAGAGATCGCGCTGAAGCCGGAGGACTTCGAGGTCCACGAGGAAGAGCACCTGACGTCCTGCGCCACGGTGCTCGCGATCGACATCTCCCACTCGATGATCCTGTACGGAGAAGACCGGTTCACCCCCGCGAAGAAGGTCGCTCTCGCGCTCGTCGAGCTGATCCAGTCGAAATATCCCAAGGACTCGATCGACGTCATCCTGTTCGGAGACGACGCCAAGCGGGTCGCGATCTCGGAGATCTCGAAGACGATGGTGGGCCCGTACCATACGAACACGCGGGCCGGGCTCGCTCTCGCCCGTAAGCTCCTCGTCCACCGGAAGAACCCGAACAAGCAGATCTTCCTGATCACGGACGGGAAGCCGTCCGCGATCTGGGACCACGGCCGGCTCTACAAGAACCCGTTCGGTCTGGACCTGAAGATCGTCAACCGTACTCTCGAAGAGGCGGACGCCTGCCGACGCGACGGCATCACGATCACGACCTTCATGATCGCGACCGACAGCTACCTGGTCGATTTCGTCGACAAGCTGACCAAGATCAACCGCGGGCGCGCGTACTACGCCTCTCCTTACAACCTCGCCGAGTTTCTCTTCACGGACTACATCCGGAACCGCAAGAAGTTCTTCCACTGAGCGTGTCGTGACCGGCCTCGCCATCGCCGGCGCCGCGGCGCTGCTCGTTGCCGCTCTCTCGGCGGTGCCTCGACTCCTGCTGAATCGCGCCCAGGACCGCCTCGCCGAGCGCCGGATCGCCGCGGAACGCGAGCCGCCCGCTCTTTTGACTCGCGCGGAAATGGTCGCGGGCCGGTGGCGGCGTCTCCCCGGGCTTCTCGGCCTCTCCGGCAACACCGTGTTCTTCGAGGGCCTCTTCGGGGAGAGTTGGTCGATCGCCACGTCGAGGATCGGAAAGATCATCACGGGCCGAAGGCTCGCCTCCGGCCGGCTTCTCTTCCGCACGGAGGTGCTTCGCATCGCGCACACGGGCGGCGAGGAGACCGAGTTCGTGCTGACACGAGCCTCCGCATCCGCCTGGCGCAGCCACCTCGGACTCTGGGCGATGGCCGAGCGGGTCCGCGAATCGGAAGGCCGGGAGGCGAATCCTCCTCGAGAGGCGGACCACGTCTCGCCGGGGCGCCGGTGATAGCTCCCGCCGCGTGGCGCCCGGGAGCGATCCTGCTCCTCCTGGTGTTTCTTCTCGCCGCGCCGGCCCCGGCGCTCCCCCGCCGGTCCGCCGCCCGCCCGCCGCGCCCGCGCCCGACTCCGGCGCCGCTCTCGGCCGGCGAGCGGATTTCCGTCGACTTGAAAGACGCCGATATTCGCGACGTCCTCAGGAGCTTCGCCGAGATGGCCCGGGTCAACCTGGTGGTCGATCCCGACGTGAAGGGCTCCGTCACCGTCAGCCTGCACGACGTGGCGTGGGTCGACGCGCTCGAAGTCATCCTGCGCTCGAACGGCCTCGGCATGGTGGCGTCGGGCCGCGTGCTGCGGGTCGGGTCTCCCGCGCGGCTCTCCGGCGAAGAAGCGCGCTGACGGCGGAGAACGATGGCGTCCGAGGCAAAATCCAGGCGTCGGGAGTCGACCGCATTCGTGCCGCTTCGCGGCGCCGAAGCCGAGCGCCTCCGGCAGGACGAACGGCGGGAGATTAACTGGAAGCGCTGGGGGCCCTACCTCTCAGAGCGCCAGTGGGCCACGGTCCGCGAGGACTACTCGGCCGACGGGAGCTGCTGGGATTCTTTCCCGCACGATCACGCGCGCAGCCGGACGTACCGGTGGGGCGAGGACGGCCTGCTCGGAATCTGCGATCGCGAAGGCCGGCTCTGCTTTGCCCTCGCCCTGTGGAACGGCCGCGACCCGATCCTGAAGGAGAGGCTCTTCGGCCTGACGGGCCCCGAAGGCAACCACGGGGAGGACGTCAAGGAAATCTACTTCTATCTCGACTCCACGCCGACGCATTCCTACATGAAGGCGCTTTACAAGTATCCCCAGCGCGAGTTCCCCTACGGCGGCCTCGTCGCGGAGAACGCGCGGCGCACGAAGGAGGATCCGGAGTACGAGATCCAGGAGACCGGAGCGTTCGAGGATGGCCGGTATTTCGACGTCTTCGCCGAGTACGCCAAGGCCGCCGCGGACGATGTCCGCATCCGCATCACCGTCGCGAACCGCGGGCCTGAGACCGCGCGCATCGAGGTCCTTCCGACGCTTTGGTTTCGCAACACCTGGTCGTGGGGCCGGTCCGGAGAGGGATACTGGAGGAAGCCGAGCCTCTCCGCGGACGGCGACCTCGCGGTGATCGCCGAGCACGAATCACTCGGAAAGTTCCGGCTGGACGCGTCCGCCGACCGCGCCCCGCTCTCTCTCCTCTTCACCGAGAACGAGACGAACACCGATCGGTTGTTCGGCGTCCCGAGCCAGAGCCCCTTCGTCAAGGACGCCTTCCACGCCGCGGTCGTCGGCGGCCGCGACGGCGCGGTCAACCCGGCGCGGGTGGGAACCAAGGCAGCCCTGCGCTACACGCTGGAGATCCCGGCGGGCGAGGAAGTGAGCCTGCGCCTGCGGCTTTCCTCGGGAACGCCGGCGGGCATCGGAGACGACTTCGAAGCGGTCTTCGAGAAGCGGCGGCGGGAAGCGGACGCATTCTGGAAGTCCCGGATCCCGGCCGCTTTGACAGCGGAGGAGAGCAACGTCGCCCGTCAGGCCTACGCGGGCCTCCTCTGGACCAAGCAGTTCTACCACTTCGCCGTGAGCGACTGGCTCGAGGGCGACCCGGCCGGGCCCCCGCCCCCCCAGAGCCGCCGGCATGGCCGCGATTCGGGCTGGAAGCACCTCTACAACCGCGACGTGATCTCGATGCCGGACAAGTGGGAGTACCCCTGGTACGCGGCGTGGGACCTCGCGTTCCACATGCTTCCCTTCTCGCGCGTAGACCCCGGCTTCGCCAAGGAGCAGCTGATCCTGCTGCTCCGGGAGTGGTACACCCATCCCAACGGACAGATTCCCGCCTACGAGTTCGCGTTCTCCGACGTGAACCCGCCGGTGCACGCCTGGGCCGCGTGGCGGGCCTACAAGATCAGCGGCGCGCGGGGCGAGCGCGACCGGCTGTTTCTGGCGCGCGTTTTCCAGAAGCTCCTGATCAACTTCACCTGGTGGGTCAACCGCAAGGACCCCGAGGGCCGGAATCTTTTCTCCGGGGGCTTCCTCGGACTCGACAACATCGGCGTGTTCGACCGTTCCGATGAGCTTCCGGGCGGCGGCCATCTCGAACAGGCGGACGGGACCGCGTGGATGGCCTTCTTCTGCTCCACGATGCTCGCGATCGCGCTGGAGCTCGCGAGCGAGGACCCCGCCTACGAGGACGTCGCGTCCAAGTTCTTCGAGCACTTCGTCGCCATCACGGACGCGATGAACTCGCTCGGCGGCACCGGCCTCTGGGACGAGCAGGACGGCTTCTACTACGACCAGATCCACGCGGACGGGCAGAGCATTCCGCTTCGGCTGCGATCCATGGTCGGCCTCGTGCCGCTCTTCGCGGTGGAAATCCTCGACCAGACGCAGATCGAAAAGCTGCCCGGATTCCGCAAGCGGCTCCAGTGGTTCCTCGACAACCGGCAGGATCTCGCCCGCCACATCTCCTACATGCGGGACGACGACGGGCAGCACGGCGCGCACCGGCTCCTGGCGATCCCCTCCCGCGAACGGCTCGAACGCGTTCTCGAATATCTGTTCGATGAGAAAGAATTCCTTTCGCCGCACGGCATCCGCGCGCTCTCCCGCGTCTATGCGGATCGGCCGTACACCTTCATCGCGGCCGGGCTGGAACATCGGGTCTCCTACGATCCCGGCCCGTCGACCACGGGCGTCTTCGGCGGCAACTCGAACTGGCGCGGGCCGGTCTGGTTCCCGATGAACTACCTGCTGATCGAAGCGCTCGAGCGGTACCACCATTTCTACGGGCCCGCGCTGAAGGTGGAGCTCCCGACGCGCTCGGGCCACTGGGTCACGTTGGCCGAAGCCTCCCGCGAGATCGCGCGCCGCCTGGCCTCGGCGTTCCTCCCCGACGCCGCGGGCCGCAGGCCCTGCTTCGGCGACGATCCCCGCTTCGCGTCCGATCCGCACTGGAAGGACCTGCTCCTCTTCCACGAGTACTTCCATGGGGACACGGGACGGGGGCTCGGCGCCTCGCACCAAACGGGCTGGACGGCGCTGGTCGTGCGATGCCTGGAGAGCCTGGCGGGAGCGCGTCCCGGCGGCGTCTCCGAGAAGGAATCCGAGGAGTGAGGGGCGCCCGGCGGAACCGGCTGGCTCAGCTCGGAAGAAACGGGACGACCCGCCCCGCC
>JALYUA010000310.1 GCA_030854005.1 Acidobacteriota bacterium | reverse complement strand
CACCCCAGCCCTCTCCCCCGGCGCGCGGGGAGAGGGGGCAGAGTCGCGGCGGCGGCCTGATCCTTCTGTTCTTTCGGCCTAGCTCGCCTTCCCGAGGTACTCGCGCGCCTGCCGCACTTCCTTGCGGCTGGACCGCGTGCCGCAGTTCCCCGCGAGCTGCCCGTACATCGCGCGCGCTTTCGCCTTGTCTCCCGAGAGCTCCGCGGCGCGCGCGGCGCCGTAGAGGCTGTTGAACCGGTTGGGCGCCGAGCGCAACGACGCCTCGTACTCGGGCAGCGCCTCGGCCGGGCGGCCGAGCTCCAGGAGCATGTCGGCGAGCAGCTCGCGCGGCGGAAGGATCGATCCGGGCGTCACGGGATGTTTCCCCGCCTTCTCGTCCAGAGCGGCCGCCGACCGGGCCAGCTCGACGGCCTCCTCTTTCTTTCCCTCGCTCATCGCGACCCACGCGGCCGCGGCCTGGCGCATCGCCTCGACCTGGCCGGTCCAGTCGTAGGCGCCCGGCACGGGCTTCGTCACGAGGCCGGCGTGGATTTCCTCGAGCTTGCCGACGGCCGTGCGGGCCTGATCGGGATGGCCGGAACGGGCGGCGCCGATCGCGCACGCGAAATACGAGATCGCCGGCGCGTACGGGAACTGGCGCCAGGAGAGCTCGACGGACGGCGGCGTGAGCGCGGCGGCAGCGGACCACTCGCGCCGCTCGAGCGCCCACCGGGCCGGAATGGCGGCGAGGGCATATCCGGCGGCGAAGCTGTCGTCGTCGAACTTCCTGGCCGACGCGGCCTCTTCCAGCATCGCCTTCGCGCGGTCCTGATCGTCCGTCTGGAGGTAGGCGTACTCGAGGTAGTCGATGGCGTGCAGCGCGTCGAACGAGGCGGCGCCGGGATGGCTCTTCGCGACCTGGCGCCGCGCCGTGTCCGCCGAGGCGATGTTCGAGTCGATCGATTCCTGCCAGAGTCCGAGCCGCGTGAAGATGTGCGACGGCATGTGGAGCGCGTGCGGCGAGGACGGAGCGATCTTCGCGTAGGCGCGGGCCGCTGCGAGCGCCTGATCCGCGAGGCGCGGATAGTCGAAAGAGTGGATCAGGTAGTGCACGACGCCGGGATGCTGCGGCTCCGACGCGAGCAGGCCGTTCAAGATCTCGCCGGCCTTCCTCTGCTGGGCGAGCGTCGGATCGCCGCCAGGCGCGGTCGCCACGAGCATCATCGCGTAGAAGATCTTCGCCTCGTGGTCGTCGGGGAATCGGCGGGAGAGATCCTCCAGCGCCGCCTGGTAAGCGAGCGCCCGCGCGCGATGATCGGCCTTGTCCGTGTCGCGATAGAACGCGCCGATCGCCGCGATGTAGCCGCGTTCGCGATCGGTCTTCGCGCCGAGCGAGGCGGCTTTTTCGGCGGCGGCGCGGCCCGCCGCGAGATCGGGCGGAGAGGGCGGCGCCCAGATCGGGTGGTAGTACGTCATCGCGATTCCCCACTGGGCCATCCCGCACGACGGATCCCGGTCGGCGACGCCGGCGAACGCGTTGCGGGATTCCTCGTAGCCGAAGGAATGGAGGAGCGCGACGGCCCGCGTGAACGCCGTCTGGACCTCCGGTTGGCAGGAGACCGGGAAGTGAACCGTGCCGAGGGACTCGGTTCCGCCGTGGTGGTGATGATCCTCCTGAGCGGGAGCGGCGGAGGTGACGAGGGATGCGACGGCGATCGCGGTAACGAGCCGGTGAAGCGTCATGGCTGGGCCTCCTTCTGGAAGCGTCCGTGCGCAGCGGCGAGGCGACGGTCGGTCCTCCGGGGACCGAGACCCCGCGGCGCCTGGTGTGAGCGGCGGATCCTGATGCGGGATTGTATTCGCCCTCCTCTCCCCGCGCGCCGGAGAAGAAGGCTGGGGTGAGGGGAGGGACGTCAAGCCTGACAGGATTCGAGTGGGAGGTAGTCGCCTCCTAAACATCCTCCTCTCCGAGCCCGGGCAGAGGGGAATGCCGACTTTCGATAATCTTCTGTCGGGCTTCTCGCCTCAAGAGTCACGCAGGAGACGGCGGACGCCGGGCGAGAAGCGCGCGCAACGCCTCGAGCCGGGTCTGAGGGTCTTTCACGACGCGGGCCAGCAGCTCTTCGTAATCCCGGGAAAGGCTCGCAACCGTACCGGACTCGAAGAGGTTGGTGTCGTACTTCCAGAGGCCCGTCAGTCCATCGTCCCCGGTTTCCAGGAAGAGGCTCAGATCGAATCGGGCGGCTTCTTCTCCAGCGCCCGATGGTTCAAAGGTGGTCCCCCCGCACGTCACGGAAGGCAGACGCGTGTTCAAGGCGATGAGCGAACGGGCGAACGGAATCCGGCCCGGGACGCGGGCAGGCCGAACGCCCTGGATGAGCGTCGCGAAGGGAAGATCCTGATGACGGTATGCCGCGAGGGCGACGCCGCGAACCCGCGCGAGGAGCTCGAGAAAAGGTGGATTCCCGGACAGGTCCGTGCGGAAGACGATCAGATCCGCCAGGAATCCGATCAGCGACTCGGTCTCGATTCGGCCGCGATTGGCCGAGTTGGTGACGACGACCACATCGGTCTGTCCGCTCCGCGTGAAGAGGAGTGCCTGATAGGCGGCAAGCAGGGTCATGAAGAGCGAAGCGCTCTCGCTCCGCGAGACAGCCCCGAGCTGCGAAAGGATCTGCTCGGACAACCGAAGGGAATGGTGTCCGAATTGGCGCGGGACATCTTCCCGATATGCATGGTCGATCGGGAGCTCTAGCGCGGCCGCGCCCGCGAGCCGGCTCTTCCAGTACCAGAGGAGCCCTTCCCGGATGCCAGGCAGCCGGGCCCGCTCCCACTGCGCAAAATCTTCGAACTGGACTGGGAGCGACTCGAGAGGGTCCGCCGCGCCGCGCGAGAAGGCTTCGTGAAGGGTTCCGAGCTCCGATACAAAGACCCCCACGGACCATCGGTCGAACACGATGTGATGGGCCGTGACGAGCACGATGTGCTCCGAGTCGTCCAGACGGAGAAGGACCGCCCGGATCAAAGGACCTCGCTCGAGATCGAACTGTCGATCGAGCTCTGCCTGCGCCATTCGAAGAATTTCCGTCTCACGATCGGATCCGCGAAGATCGCCGAGGTCCCGGAAAGCGAACGGCGGATCGATCCTTGGCGAGACGGCGGGAAAGGGAGTCCCGTCGTCCGAAGGATACGAGGTTCTCAGAATTTCGTGACGCTCCAGTATTCGAGAAAACGCCCGCTCGAACGCCTTTCGGTCGACGGGACCCCGAATGCGCAGGTTCGTGGCGCGGTTGTAAAGTCCCGGATCGAGGTGCTCGTGAAACCAGATCTGCTCCTGCGCGAACGAGAGGACGGGCTTTGCATCGGCGCTCCTCCGCGGGATTGCTTCGCCGTCTCCCGCGGCGTCTCTCGTCCGCGCCTCGATTCTTCCAGCGAGCTCCGCGATCGTCGGGGCGTCGAAGATGGCGACCAGCGACAGCTGCACTCCGAGAGAGCTCTGGATCCGGGCGGCTACCTGCGCCGCGAGCACCGAATCGCCGCCGAGTGAAAAGAAATCCTGAGTCACGCCGATCCTATCGATTCGGAGAACTTCGCGCCAGACCGAGACGAGCTTCTCCTCGAGAGGCGTGCGGGGCGAGACGCTCTCGGCATCGCCCGAAGGCCGTTCCGTTCCCGGTTGGCCCAGTTTTTCAGCCAGCCCGATCCGCTGGACCTTTCCGGTCGGTCCCTTCGGAATCTCGGAAACGATGATGACTCGCCGCGGAACTTTGAAGTCAGCGAGGCGGGACGATACGAACTCCCGAATCTCCCCTGGTGTCGCCGACCGGCCGTCGCGAAGAACGACCGCTGCGCCCACGTCTTCCCCGAGCAGCGAGTCTGGAATGGCGAAGGCGACGGCCTGCGCGATCGCGGGGTGGTCGAGCAGGACCTCGTCGATCTCTCGGGGCGAGATCTTTTCGCCCCCGCGGTTGATGATCTCTTTCAACCTTCCCGTCAGCGTGAGGTAGCCGTCCGTGTCGAGCGACCCCTGGTCACCCGTGCGGAACCATCCGTTGGTGAACGCGCGCTCATTGGCTTCCGAGTTGTTGACGTAACCCGCCGTCACGTTCGGCCCCCGGATCGCAACCTCTCCGCGGACGCCCGGGGCAAGAATCTTCCCGCCCTCGTCGAGAATCGCGACATCGGGACCGGCCGCAGGGCCGACGGTACCCGGCTTGCGGATGCGTGGCGGGAGAGGATTACTCGCCATCTGGTGAGACGCTTCCGTCATTCCGTAGGCCTCGATCAGCGGCGCGCGGAAAACGCGCTCGAGCTCCGTCGAGACCTGCGGCGGAAGAGCCGCGGAGGATGAGCGCAGAAAACGCAGCCGCCGGCGTTCGAGAACAGGGGCGTGGCCTGGCGCCCGGGCGAGGATCGCCTGATGCATCGTGGGCACGGCCGTGTACCAGGACGGCTCGAACTGATCCATCCAGTCGAAAAACGAGGGGGCCTGAAAGCCCGGAGTGCAGACGACGCTCGCTCCGGCGGAAAGCGACGCGAGGAGCGCGGCGACGAGCCCGTGGATGTGAAAAAGAGGCATGACGTTCAGGCAGCGGTCGGCTTCCGTCAGCTCGAGGGTTCGCGCGATGTGGCCCGCGGAGGCGCAGAGGTTCCGATGAGTCAAGGCGACGAGCTTCGGCCGGGCGGTCGTCCCGGAAGTGTGAAGCAGGAGAGCGACGTCGCCGGATGCGGCCGGAGCCAGCGCCTCCTCCGACGGGGGGACGGACGAAAATCGAAAGAGCCCGGCCGTTTCCGGGTCGGAGACCAGATCGAGCACGGGGATTCCCAACCGATGCGCGGCTTGCCGGGCGGGAGACTCGACGCCTTCCGGGAGGACGAGGGCCCGCGCCTCGAGGTCCGAGAGGAAGAACACGAATTCCTCTTCCCGATATGCGGGATTGAGCGGAGCGCTCGGGACGGCCGAGCAGATGCCGAGGAACGCCGTCGCCATCTCCGGACCATCCGGAAGGCACACCGCGACCCGATCACCGGAGCGCACGCCGGCCGCGCGCAAGGATCGCGAGACGTCCTCGATCTGCAGCATCAGCCCCGAACGGGAAAGAGAACGCCTGCCGAGTCCCAGGAGAGCCGGAGTGCCCCCGGGCGACGATGCCGGGCCACGGAGAAGCTCCACCACGGTGTTCCTGTCCGGCACGATCGTTCGAGAGACTATCCGCACGGGCGGGCGTTTTGAGAGCGAATGAAATGCGACCTCACCCTGAGCCTCTCCCCCAGGGGATAAGAGAGCCTTACCTGACCTTTCGGCCCGGCGTGTCCTGCCCGTTCTGGTGCAGCACCAGCGACGCCACCCGGCCGCCTTCCTTCACGAACCGGATCTGCGCGTCGACGACCTGCAGGAAGAAATCCGTTTCCGATTCCGCGAAGAGCGGAAGCTTCGGCTGGTTCGTCGCCTGCACGAACAGCGCGCCGCCCTCGCGCGTGACGACGATGGAAAAGGAGGGTCCCAGCTGGTACTCGCCCGTGTAGGTGTCGAGCACCTCCGGCGCGACGATCATTTCCTTTCTGGCCTTCGGCGGGCCGGGGATCGGGAAGCGCGGGACGACGATGTGAATCCCGATGTCGTCGATGTTGCCCGAGGAATTCGACAGGACGACCGCGGCGGAGCGCCTCTTCGCGACGAAGCCGATCCACGAGTGGTAGCCGCCCGTCCCGCCGTTGTGCCAGACGAGCTCTTCGCCGAACGGGTGCAGGACATGCCACGCGAGAGCGATGTCGAGGCCCGGCTGCTCGGTGGCTCGGCGTACGCGGTGGGTGTCCGCGAGTACGGCGACGGCGGAGGGATCTCCCTTCCCGAGATTGGCCGCGAGGAACTTCAGCATGTCGTTGACGGTCGAGCGCAGGCCGCCGGCGCCGGCGAACGTGGGCAGATCCCAGTTCGGAACCACCGAGCCGCTCTCGTCATGGCCAGCCGCGAGCCGCTTGCGCATGGCGGGGGGGAGCGTGATCGCGGTGTCGCGCATCTGGAGCGGCGCGAGGATGCGCTTCGTGAGCAGCTCCTCGTACGTCGTTCCCGCCTTGCGCGCGAGCAGGTGCCCGAGGAGGCCGACGCCGAGGTTCGAGTATTCGTATTTCGAGCCCACGTCGCGAGGCAGCTCGTAGCGCGACAGGAACTCGTACAGCTTCTCGACGGTGTAGTCCGCGTAAGGATTGGCCGGGTCGCGAGGAGAGAGGTTGTCGGGGAGGCGCGGCAGCCCCGAGGACTGGGTCGCGAGGTCGAGAAGGGTGATCTGTCTGCCGTTGCGCGAGGGAGCGCGGACGTTCGAGGGCAGGTACTTCGAGATCGGATCGTCGAGCTTCACCTCGCCGCGGCGGACCATGTCGGCCAGGAGGGAGGCGGTGAAGACCTTGGTGATCGACCCGATCTCGAAGACCGTGTCGCCGTCGAGCGGCCGATCCGTCCCCGAGACCCCGGCGGCGATCACGCGCTTCGCGTCGCCGTCGAGGACGCCCGCGACGAGGCCCGTGGCGCGCTTCGAGTCGACGCGGTCCTGGAGGATGGCCCGGATCCCACCGTCGGGAGGCTTCTGAGCGCACGCGGTGGCCGCGGCGAGAAAGAGCGCGGAGAGGAGGAGGGAATCGCCGGACGCGCGGCGAAGGACGTTCGTTAGGCCGGAAGGCACGACGGAACGATACGCCGGTGTTGACTCTCCTCTCCTCCGCTCCCTTTCTGCCCCCCTCTGCCCCCTCTGCCCCCTCTCCCCGCGCGCCGGGGGAGAGGGCGGGGTGAGGGGCGGGACTGATATCGGAAGGCGATCGGAGAGAAAGATGTTGCGTACGGCGTCCCCGCGCGCCGGGGGAGAGGGCTGGGGTGAGGGGCGAGACATGAAGCCTGACAGGGCTCGTCCAGGGAAAGATGCCCTCACCCTGTCCCACTCCCCCAGCCCGGGGAGAGCGAAGATGGTTTCAAGAGCCTCTCCGCCATTTCGTCCCCGCCACAGGCGCCTTCGTCCCCGGCCGATCGCTTTCTCCTTCCCTTTCGGCCTTTCGTCCTCAAACCCCTGTCAGATTCCTGCGTAACACGCTCGCATCGGCGGGCCCTTTGTCCGCCGCTGGAGGCGATGTGGTCGCGAAAATTCTTCGTTCGGCGCTTCGTTCGGGTCCGGCGGCCGCGGCCGCCGTTCTGCTTCTGTGCGCTGCTCCCGCTCTCGCATCCGATTCGCCCGAGTCCCCCGCCGAGAGAAAGGAATCGCCCGGCGAAATCGCGAAGGCGCGCCTCCGGACGCTCGACGTCGAGGGGATCGGCGCCTCGGGCGAGGCCTGCACGGACTTCTACCAGTACGCCGACGGCGCGTGGCTCCAGAAGAACCCCATCCCGTCGGACCGCCCGCGCTGGGGGACGTCCGACGAGCTGCGGCAGCGCAATCAGAACGATCTCCGCGACATCCTCGAGAAGCTGGCCGCGGACACGTCGTCGGCGCCGGGGAGCGACGAACGCAAGCTCGGCGACTTCTACGGCGCCTGCATGGACGAAACGGCGATCGAGGCGAAAGGCGTCTCGCCCATCCAGTCGGAGCTCGCGCGCATCGATGCGATCCACGACGCCGCGGGCCTGCGCGAGGAGATCGCGCGGCTGCATTCGATGGGAGTGCCGGCGGTGTTCGGGTTCGGGTCGGAGGAAGACCGCAAGGACTCTTCGCGCGTGATCGCGGCGGCGGTGCAGTCGGGTCTCGGGCTCCCGGACCGCGACTACTACCTGAAGACCGACGCGAAATCGGTGGAGATGCGAAAGAAATACGTCGCGCACGTCGCGAAGACTTTGGAGCTCGGCGGCGCGTCCGCGAAGAAAGCGGCCGCGGACGCGAAGGCGATCATGGAGTTCGAGACGCGGCTCGCGAAGGCGTCGCAGAACAACGTGGACCTGCGCGATCCGGACAAGACGCACCATCCCATGA
>JALYUA010000297.1 GCA_030854005.1 Acidobacteriota bacterium | reverse complement strand
ATTCCGATCGGATCGTCCAGGCGATCGCCCAGGCCGAATCGGGCACCTCCGGCGAGATCCGGGTTCACGTGACGCGCTCGGAGCCGTCCGACATCGAAGCGCGGGCGCGCGAGCGCTTCGAAAAGCTCGGGATGACGAACACGGCGGAGCGCAACGGTGTCCTCCTCTACATCGCTCCCCGCATCCGGAAGTTCCAGATCCTGGGCGACGCGGGCGTCCACGAGAAGTGCGGAGACGACTTCTGGAAGGCGACCGCGACCGAGATGGAGGAGGCCTTCCGGGGGGGCGAGTTCACCGAAGGGGTCGTCTCCGGGATCGACCGGATCGGGGAGGTCCTGAAGGCCCACTTCCCGCAGGGCCCGAATGACGCCGACGAGCTGCCGAACGCTATTGACGAGGATTGAGGGGCGTTGGGCGTCAGGCGCTCCACGGACTGTTTTCTTCTTTTCGTCCCGCCTGCCGCCTCCCGCCTGGCGCCTCCCGCCCGTCTTCCTTGACATTCCACGGGTAAACCATAGAATTCGCAGTTCTGCTTTTGGGAGGCCTCCATGTACGCGATCGTCCGCGCGGGCGGGAAACAGGTGAAGGTGACTGCGGGCGACGTCCTGCGGATCGAGACGCCGTCCGGTGACGTCTCGAAGGGCCAGGAGATCGTTCTGTCGGAGATCGTCTTCGTGGGAGGCCACGAAGGAAAAGAGCTCAAGAAGACGGACGGAGTTTCGGTCAAGGCGACCGTGCTCGGCCCGGTCAAGACGCGCAAGGTGCTCGTCTTCAAGAAAAAGCGCACGAAACAGTACCGCCGGACCAAGGGTCATCGGCAGTCAATGATCGAGATCCGCATTCTGGGCATCGAAGGAGCGTAGGCCATGGCACACAAAAAAGGGCAGGGCTCTTCCCGCAACGGCCGCGACTCCAACTCGCAGCGGCTCGGGGTGAAGCGCTTCGGCGGACAGCTCGTGACGGGCGGCTCGATCCTCGTCCGGCAGCGGGGCACCCGGTTCTTTCCGGGCGAGAACGTCGGCCGCGGCAAGGACGACACCCTGTTCGCGAAGATCGCCGGAATCGTCCGATACAAGGATCGGGGCCGCGACGGCCGCGTCATCTCGATCGAAGCGCCTCCCGCGTAGCTCTCAGCCTTCAGCTCTCAGCTCTCAGCCCGAGAGCGGGTCCGCGACGGCTGACAGCTGACAGCTGATCGCTGACAGCTTCTTTCCTCCATGTTCATCGATTCTGCTGAAATTCGCGTCAAGGCCGGCGACGGCGGCAACGGCTGCGTCGCGTTCCGCCGGGAGAAGTTCGTGCCGCGCGGCGGCCCTTCCGGCGGGGACGGCGGGCATGGCGGTTCCGTCTATGCGATCGCGGACCCGTCGTTCACGACCCTTTACCACCTCCGGCACCAGATGCTGTTCAAGGCGCAGAACGGCCAGCATGGAATGGGGTCCAACTGCCACGGGAGCACGGCGAGCGACGTGATGGTCCCGCTTCCCTTAGGATCCGTCGTCGATCCGGACTCGGGCGAGCGCGTCGCCGATCTGCTGCACGCGGGAGAGAAAGTCCTGCTGGCCGGCGGCGGCAACGGCGGCTGGGGCAACCAGCACTTCGCCACGTCGACCCGGCAGGCGCCGCGGTTCGCGCGCAAGGGACTGCCGGGCGCGGAGAGGCGTCTGACGATCGAGCTGAAACTGCTCGCCGACGTGGCGATCGTGGGATTCCCCAACGCCGGGAAATCGACCCTCATCTCGGTGATCTCCGCGGCAAAGCCGAAGATCGCCGAATATCCCTTCACGACGCTGGTGCCGAACCTCGGCGTCGTCCGAGGCGACGATCACCGGACGCTGGTCGTCGCCGACATCCCCGGGCTCATCGAGGGCGCGCACCTCGGCGCGGGCCTCGGCATCCGCTTTTTGAAACATGTCGAGCGCTGCCGGCTGCTCTGTCATCTCGTGGACGCCTCGACGTCCGGCGACGCGGAGCACGACGTCGCCGTGCTCGAGGGAGAGCTCGAGGCGTTCTCCCCGGAGATCGCGTCGCGCCCCCGGATCCTGGTGGCGTCCAAGTGCGACGCGGTGTCGGATCCCGACCGGCTGGAATCCATCCGCGCGGCCGCCCGCCGCCGAGGCCTTCCGTACCGGGAGATCTCCGCCGCGACCCGGCTCGGACTCGAAGACCTGGTCCGCGATTTTTTCCGGCTCGCCGGGTCGAGGGAATCGCTTCCGGCGCTCTCACCGGCGGCGCGATCCGGCCCGGCCGTCTCCGAATCGTAAATGCGCACGGGAGTCTTCGGCGGGACCTTCGATCCGGTGCACCTCGGACACATCGCGATGGCGGAAGCCGCCGCCATGAGGTTCGGGATGTCGAGCGTCCTCTTCGTTCCCGCGCGGCTGTCGCCTCACAAGACGGCGCCTCCGACGGATGCCCGGCACCGTGTCGCGATGCTGGCGCTCGCCCTGGCGGGCCGGCCGGACTGGTCGATCGCCTTCGACGATCTGAATCGCGAGGGACCGTCCTTCACGGTCGACACCCTGCGCGCCCTGTCGGCTCGCTCCTTGCAGCCCGATCTCTGGCTGTTGATGGGCACCGATACGCTCGCGGGCTTCGCCCGCTGGAAGGAACCGGCTGAGATCGTTCGGCTCGCCCGTATCGCGGCGTTTTACCGGGACCCTTTCCGGGGAGAAGGCCTGGTCGTTCCCGACGTGCCGGGGCTGGCGGATCGGCTCGAAGTTTTCGACGCCGGATCGGTTAGAATCTCTTCGACGGAATTGAGAGAAAAGCTGTCCTCGGGGCAGCGGCCATCCGGGCTGGTGCCGTCCTCGGTCGCGGAGTACATTACGAAGCAGGCCCTTTACAGCGCGGGGGTCGTCCAGAGTTGAACGATCTGTCCGCCCGCGACCGGGTTCGGGAAGGCCTCTCCGCCGCTCTGGATAAGAAAGCCTCTGCCGTCCTCGTGTTCAATCTGACCGAGCTCACCACGATGTCCGACTATTTCGTCCTCTCGACCGCGAATTCGGACCGGCAGGCGCGCGCGATCTCCGACGCGATCACCGAGGCGCTCGGGCCGGCCCTTTCCGTCGAGGGCCTGGAAACCGCGAACTGGATCCTCATGGATTACGGGGACGTGGTCTTTCACGTTTTCCAGGAAGAGGCCCGCAGGTTCTACGCTCTGGAGCGGCTCTGGGGCGACGCGGAGAATGAGACGGGCCGCTTCGCCGCCAGATCCTGACGCCGAGGCTTCCGGCGCCGACGCCGATGGGCTGCCGGCCCGTGCCGAACCCCGACGCCGGGGGTCCCTCCGCACCCTCTTCTCCACCCGGCACCGTCCCCTCGCGCGCGAGATCGTCGCTCTCGAGCGAGCGCTGGACCTTCCGAGCACCGTCCTTCTGGTCGGCGAGAGCGGCACGGGTAAAGACCGGCTCGCGCGAGCGCTGCACGACGCGTCGCTGAGGGCGGAACGTCCCTTCGTCCGGATCGACGCGGCGAATCTCTCCGACGAGCTGTTCGAGAGCGAGCTCTTCGGCCACGAGCGCGGCTCCTTCACCGGTGCCGTCACCGCGAAGCGGGGACTCCTGGAAGTCGCCGGCGACGGGACGGTCTATCTGGACGAGGTGTCGTCCCTCTCGCCGGCGGCGCAGGCGAAGTTTCTGCGCGTCCTCCAGGAGCGGACGTTTCGGAGACTGGGCGGCGTGACGAACCATCCGTTTCGCGCGCGTCTCGTCGTGTCTTCCCGCCGCGCGCTCCCCGGGCTCGTGGAGCAGGGACTCTTCCGCGCCGACCTGTTCTATCGGATCGACGTCGTCTCGCTCCGCCTTCCCGCGCTCGCGGAGCGGCGGGAAGATGTGCTTCCGCTCGCCCGCACTTTCTTAAAGCGCGCGGCGCGCACGTACGGCACCCCGGCGCGCCGGTTCACGGACGAGGCGGAGGCGGCGCTCCTGCGCCATACCTGGCCCGGGAACGTGCGGGAGCTCCTGCACGTCGTCGAGCGCGCGGCTCTCGCGTCCGCGGCGGCGGTGGTCTCTCCGGCGGACCTTCCGATGGGTTCGTTCGGAGCCCCGGAAGCGATTCTCGCCGCCGCCGTCGAACGCCGGTGGACGTTGAAGGAGCTCTCTGACGTGTACATCGAAGAAACTCTGCGGCGCGCCGGCGGGAACCGCACCCTCGCCGCGAAGCGGCTCGGAATCTCCCGCAAGTCCCTCTGGGAACGCTCCCGCAAGAAATAGGGAGCGCGCAACACCGCGCGGCCATGCGCAGAGGATGTGCCGTCGAGATCACGCGGTAAGGCTGTAGACGGCATGCGTGCCCCCGCCGTCTGATTGCTCCCCAAACGTCCGTTTTCCCGCCCTTTTCCGCCTCCCTCCCCCCCGCTCCGCCCGGGCCGACTCACCCCGGAATTCTCGGTTATGATCTCGCGTTCGAAATCGAACCCGCGCCGCGCGGGAAGAAAGAGAAGGAACCATGGCGACGACCAGCGCGCGCCCCGTGAAGATGCCGAAGAAGGACCTCGAACGGTTTCGCCGACTCCTCATGGAAAAGAAGGCCAGCCTTTCGGCGGACCTCGCCAAGACCCGCAGCGCCGAGGAGGAAACCGGCGACGAAGCGACGCAGGACATTGCCGACAAGGCCGTCTCCTCCTACACGCGCGAGTTCCTCTACTCCCTTTCGGACAACGACCGAAACACCCTGCTCTTGATCGACCAGGCGCTTGGCCGCATCGACGACGGCTCGTACGGACACTGCCAGAATTGCGGCGTGACGATGAACGAGAAGCGGTTGAACGCCGTCCCGTGGGCGCCGCATTGCGTCGACTGCCAGGAGCTCGCCGAAAAAGGGCTGCTTGAAGGCTGACGGCTGATTCCGACGGTCGTCCATTCGCCAGGGTCCGGGTGCCGTCCGGCGGCGACGATTGAAAACTGAGAACTGAGAGCTCTTCATGCCGCGCACGAAGTTCTCCGCCGACGCGATTCCCGCTTTCGCGCAAGCGCCTCCCGTCATCCTCGTCACAGGCGACATCCCGTTCTTCGTGGAGGAGAAGGCGGGTCAGATCTTCGAAAAGCTAGCCGGGCCCGACGGGGAGGCGCTCCGATTCGGAGACGAGTCTCCCGCGGATGGAATCGCCGACGCGCTCCTGAACCGGTCCCTCTTCTCGCCGCGTCGCGTCGTTGGGTTCGACATCGGCCGGCTTCTCGGCACCGACTCCGCCGCCATCCTCCTCGAGAAGGCCGCCGAGGCATGGACCCGCGCAACCCCCTCGAGCCGCCGGGAGGCGTTCCGGCACACGCGCGCCGTTCTCTCGGCGCTCGGCCTCGCTCCGGGAGCCGACCCGGCGGAGACCGCCGAGGCCGTGGCGAAGAAGACGCGCCGCAAGGAAGCGGCGCCGATCCTCGCGGAGATCCTCCGTGAGCTCCCGGACGAGAAAGGCGGCTCCGCCGCGCTCCAGAGCGCGATCCGGCTGCTCTTAGAGCGGGGGAACGACGGGACAGTCGCGGTCGTCACCGCCACCGCACCGCCCGCGGGAGGCCTGCTGGCAGAGATCGCGGCGAAGGGCCTGGTCATCGACATCCCGATCGGCGACAAGTACGACTCCGCCGGCCCCGAGCTGCAACGTCTCGCAAAAGCGCGGGCGAAGGAGCGGGACGTCACCGTCGATCCCGACGCCGTCCAGCGGCTTCTGGTCCAGACGGACTTCGTTCCCGCGATCTTCGCGGCCGAGCTCGAGAAAGTGCTCGAGGTGGCGGGCCCGGGAGGCAGGGTTTCCGCCGCGGACGTGCGTCAGAGCGTCGAAGACGCGGCCTCGGAGGACGTCTACCCGTTCTTCGACGCGATCGGACGCCGCGACTCGGCGGATGCCCTCGCGCGTCTGGCGCGCCTCTTTTCGGACAGGCCCGTGCGCGCGGGCGACCGCGAGGTGGACACGGACCGCCAGTGGGAATTCCAGTTCCTGGCGATGGTCACCGGTGAGATCCGCCACATGCTTCTGATTCGAGCGGCGCTTTCGGAGCCCGGGGCGCCATCCTTCGACCGGAACATGTCCTACCCGGTGTTTCAGGCGCGCGTGCTTCCGCGGCTCGCGGACCCGGTGGTTCCCTTCGGAAGGTCCCCCTTCGCGGCCCGCAGCGGGTCCGTCGCGGGGTATCTCTGGTTCAAAGCGGCCCAGCGCGCTTCCCGGTACACGGTCCCGGAGCTCGCTCGCGCTCTGGCCCGCGCCGCCGAGGTGGACGTCCAGCTGAAGAACTCGACCCCGCCCCTCGAGGCGCTCACATCCTGGATCGGAGGGCTGCTGGCGGGGAAGTAATCGGCTCTCCGAGCCACCCCGGAGCTAAGAACCTCGAGGAGACTCCGTCGAGATCTGTTCCCTGAGAGCGGAATGCGGGAGGCGGGCGTCGCGAAATCGCAACGGCCCGCCAGGCGGGTGGTGGGTCAACGTCTCTAAACTAATATACGCACCAACTTGGCCGAACGTTTCACGCTCGATCTCGCGCCGAAAACGGCACTCGTGACCGGCGGTTCCCGCGGCATCGGGCGCGCGATCGCGGAGCAGCTGTGTCTGGCGGGCGCCCGCGTCGCGATCGGCTACCGTTCCGACGAGAACGCCGCCAACGGATTCGTCCGGGAGCTCCGGCAGGCTGGCGGCGAGGCGATGGCGCTCGCGGGAGACGTCGCCGATCCGGGTCAGGCTCGCCAGCTCGTCCGCGACGTGGTGGCCGCCTGGGAGCGTCTGGACATCGTCGTGAACAACGCCGGGATCTGGGAGGCCGACCAGGCGGGCGGGGGAGACCTCGATGTCTGGGATCGGACTCTCGCCGTGAACCTTCGCGGCGCCTACCTCGTCACCGACGCCGCGATTCCTCACCTCGCGCAAACCCGCGGCTGCATCGTGTTCGTGTCGTCCACGGCGGGCCAGCGCGGAGAAGCGGGGCACTCGGCCTACGCGGCGAGCAAGGGGGCGCTGATCTCCTACACGAAGTCGCTCGCCGCCGAGCTCGGGCCGAAGGGGATCCGGGTCAACTGCGTGGCTCCGGGCTGGGTCGAGACGGACATGACGGCAACCGCCTTCGACGACCCGGTGCGCCGCGCCGAAATCGAAGCGTCGATCCCCCTCGGGCGCGTCGCCGCCCCGAAGGACGTGGCGGGGGCGATCCTCTTTCTGGTGTCGGAGCTCGCGAGGCATCTCCAGGGCGAAGTCGTCAACGTAAACGGCGGAAGCGTGCTCGTCGGCTGACGAGGGCCTTATGGAAAAGCTCGACCGGAGGGACTGGCGCTTCGTCCTCGCCTGCCTCGCAATTCTCGTCGCAGGCGCGGCGATCACGGCCGCGCTCTTCCGGCGCGCGTTTCCCGAGGCCGCCATCGAGTTCCGCGTTCCCCGGGCGGCGGCTCGCGCGCAGGCCGAGCGGTTCCTGAAGGATCGACGCCGTCCGATCGAAGGGACGCGTTTCGCCGGCCGGTTCGGTGTCGACGAAGAGCCCAAGGTCTACCTGGAACGCGAGCTCGGGCTCGAACGCGCTTCGCGCCTGTATGGAAAGGAAGCGAAGATCTGGCGGTGGGACATGCGCTGGTTCCGCTCCGCGGTGAAGGAAGAGGAGCGGGTCTCCATCACCCCTCTGGGGAACCTGGTCGCGTGGGAGTCGGTCCGGCGCGAAGACGCGCCGGGCGAGCACCTCCCTCGCGAGCGCGCGAAGTCCCTGGCCGCGGCCTTCCTCGCGGAGCGCGGGCTCGACGCCTCCGTGCTGACGCCGATCGACTCGTTTCCGACGGAACGGCCGAAGCGGACGGACTGGACGTTCGTCGACGAGCGCCCCGGCTTCCGGATGAAGGACGCGACGGTGCGGTACAGGACGACCGTCGCCGGCGGAGAGGTCGTCGCCTTCGACGAGTTCATCCACGTTCCCGAGGCCTGGCAGCGCGACTACCGCACCCTGCGCTCGAAGAACGAGGCGGCGGGCCAGGCGGCCACCTTCGGGCTCCTCCTGACGGCCCTCGCGATGGCGGGAGTGCTGCTCTCCCGAATCTCCCGGAAGGATGTGCGGTGGGGGATCGTGGGAGGGTTCGGGCTGGCCGGGTTCATCCTGGCGTTCCTTTCGACGCTGAACAACCTGCCTCTCACCCTTTACGAATACGACACCGCGAGCCCGCTCTCGAGTCACCTGACGAATCACCTGGTCCTCGGAATTCTCGGGGCGCTCGCGGCGGGAGCCGGCATCGCCTGCGTGATCGCGTCCGCCGAGCCCGTCTACCGCCAGCGTTTCCCGGGTCAGCTCTCC
>JALYUA010000293.1 GCA_030854005.1 Acidobacteriota bacterium | reverse complement strand
CTGGCGATCGGCCTCGCCTCGATCGGTTTTCTCTTCATGCGCCGCTCGTAAAAAGGCGGCAGGATCGGAGCGCGTTCGGCGGCGGGGAGCACCGCGTGCGGCCGGCACGGGCTTCGCGTTGACGTCGCCACTTCTGGATTGATTCCCCTGACGACGGGGGGGCATTCAGAGCGGCGCGCGCGTCCTGCTAGCATCGAAGTCGAATCCAGGGCGAGCATTCGGCAACGCAGGAAACTCGATGTGATCAGTGATGATGAGAGCGGGCACCCCGCAGGCATCCGCTTCCGGGAAATTTCGAGCGACGCCGACATCCAGGCCGCGTTCCCCCTGATGTCGTCTCTCCGCGACCGCATCCGCGAAGAGACTTTTCTCCCCGAAATCCGCCGCCAGCAGATCGAGGGGTATCGCCTCTACGGGGCATTCGAGGGCGACCGGCTCGTCTCGCTCGCCGGGGTGCGCCGCACGCACACGCTGGCTCGCGGCGAGCACCTCTTCGTGGACGACCTGGTGACGCGGGCGGAGGACCGTGGGAAGGGATACGGGCAGGCGCTTCTCGCGTGGCTCGCCGGCGAGACCGCGCGGCAGGGAGTCGCCCGCATCCACCTCGACAGCCGGAGCACGGCCCGCGGGTTCTACGAAAAAATCGGATTCGCGTTTGCGACCTCTCTTCCCTGTTCGATCGACGTCGACAATCCGGCGCTGCGCCGCGGCGACGAAAAAATCTCCGCGGGATGACGGGGCCGGGCCGGCTCAAGGGAGCGCGAACGGCGCTCGTCATTCTGACGCTCCTCAATCTCTTCAATTACCTCGACCGATACGTCCTCGCGTCGCTTTTCGAGAGCCTGAAGGCCTCGGAGCTCCATCTCTCCGACAAACAGCTCGGTGCGCTTTTCACCGCGTTCCTGGTCGTCTACATGCTCACGTCGCCGTTGTTCGGGCGGCTCGGCGACCGCGCCTCGCGGCCGCGGCTGCTGGCGGCCGGGGTGGCGATCTGGAGCCTGGCCACGGCGCTCGGGGGACTGGCGCGCTCCTTCACGGGCCTGTTCGCCGCGCGGGCGTCGGTCGGAATCGGGGAGGCGGCCTACGGAACGATCGCGCCCGCGCTGCTCGCCGATTCATTTCCGAAAGAGCGCAGGGGGTTCGTCTTCGCGGTCTTCTTCGCGGCCATCCCGATCGGCTCGGCGCTCGGATACGTGCTCGGCGGGTTCATGGACCAGCACTTCGGTTGGAGGGCGGCGTTCTTCGTCGCCGGCGGGCCGGGGTTGCTCCTCGCGCTCCTCTGCCTTCTGCTTCGCGATCCGCCGCGGGGATCGCAGGACGAGCCCTCGAAGGCCGCCCCGCTCGCGGAGGGCGCGCGCGCCGCGTATGCGCGTCTCTTCTCCAATCCCGCTTACCGCCTGACCGTCGCGGGATACGCTGCCTACACATTCGCCCTCGGCGGCGTCGCCGCGTGGACCCCGGCGTTTCTGGAACGCGTGCGCGGGATGCCGAAGAGCGCCGCGACGATTCAGTTCGGGGCCATCGTCGTCGTGACGGGCTTTCTCGGGACCTTCGCCGGAGGATGGCTCGGGGACCGCCTTCTGCGCCGCGACCGTCAGGCCTATCTGAAGCTCTCGGGCTGGACGGCGCTCGCCGCGGCGCCGGCGGCGGCAATCGCCTTCTTCGCGCCGGGGCGCGCGCTGCCGATGGCCGGGATCGTCGCGGCGGAGCTTCTTCTCTTCGCCTCGACGGGGCCGATCAACTCGGTCATCGTCAACGTCGTGGCCCCGGGAGACCGCGCCACCGCGGTGGCGCTTTCGATTCTCTCCATCCATCTCTTCGGCGACGTCCCTTCTCCCCCCGTCATGGGGTGGATCTCCGACGCCACCGGAAATCTTCGCAGCGCGTTCGTGGTCGTCCCGGCCGCCGTCGCCCTCGCCGGCGTCATCTGGCTCATCGCGGCGCGGAGGCCAGAGACGCAAGCCATCGCCGGCCAGTGAGGTCCCTTCTTCGCGCGCTCTTCGCCCGCGCGCTGCGGGTCTTCTTCCGCCGCATCGAGGTCGAAGGCGCCGAGCGCGTCCCCAAGACCGGCCCCGCGATCTTCGTGGTCAACCATCCCAACGCGCTGGTCGACCCCGTCCTGCTCCTGTGCTTTTCGCCGCGGCCGATTTCGTTTCTCGCCAAGGCGCCCCTCTTTCGAATGCCGGTCGTCGGCCTTCTCGTCCGGACCTTCGACTCCATCCCGGTGTACCGGGCTCAGGACGGAGCCGATCAGCTCGTTCACAACCGCGAGACGTTCGAGAGCGCGGGGCGGGTGCTCGTTCGGGGCGGGACGCTGGCGCTTTTCCCGGAGGGGATCTCGCACGACGAGCCGAGACTCGCCCCTCTGAAGTCGGGGGCCGCCCGCATCGCGATCGGGACGGCCACCTCCACCGGGTCGCCCCTGTCGGTCGTTCCGGCGGGGCTCTACTACACTTGGAAGAACCGGTTTCGAAGCTCCGCCCTCCTCGCGTTCGGCGAGCCGCTTTCGGTTCCGCCGGGCGAGAGCCGCCCGGGCGGGGAGCCGGATCGCGAGGCGGTCGAAGCGCTGACGGATCGCATCTCCGCCGCGATGTCCGCCCTGACCCTGCAGGCCGACACGCGAGGGGCAATGGATCTTGTGCGGCGGGCGGAGAAGATCTTCGGCGCCGGCGCGGACGGGCCGAGGCTCGCGGACGAGCTGTCCCGGCGTCAGCGGTTCGTCGAGGGGTATCGCCGGCTCGCGGAGGCCGATCCCGCGAGGCTCGCCGCTCTCGAAGGCCGGATCCGCCGGTTCGAGGCCGAACGGCGCGAGGCCGGCCTCTCTGTCGAGCACCTGAGCGCCGAGGCGCTTTCCCCGCGCGCGCTCGCGACGCTCATCGCGGAGAATCTCGGCACGCTCGTTCTGCTCCCGTTCGCGGCGGCCGGCGCCCTGCTCCACTACCCCGCATACCGGTTGTCCGGAATCCTCGCGCGCCGCTTGGTTCGACACGGAGAGGATGTGCTGGCGACCGTGAAGGTCGCCTCCTCGATGCTGCTGTTTCCGCTCACCTGGGCCGCCGCCTCCTGGGGCGCCTGGCGGCTCGCGGGTCCCGCCCCTGGTCTCGCGGCGATCGGGCTCGTGCCCTTCTGCGGCTGGGCGGCGCTCCGCGCCGCGGAGTCTCTCGACACGCTCCTCGGCAGAGCCTGGGCGCTGACGTTCCTTCTCTTCCGCGAAACCGCGCTCCGCCGCCTGCTGGCGGAGCGCGCCGCGATCCAGCGCGAGATCGCCGCGATCGCGGAGGAGTTGAGGGTTGAGAGTTGAGAGTTCAGCGAAAAGGGAACGGAGGTCCGCCTTGGACGCTCAACGCTGAACGCTGAATGCTAGACCGTTGCTTTGTTGTGCGCCGTCTTCCGCTTGCTGTGATCGAGGATCCGCTTGCGGACGCGGATCGCGGCGGGGGTCACTTCGACGAGCTCGTCGTCGTTGATCCACTCGATCGCCTGCTCGATATTGAGCTCCTTCGGCTGCGTGAGCTTGATCGCCATGTCGGAGGTCGAGGCCCGCATGTTCGTCAGGTGCTTCTTCTCGCACGGCTGGATGACCATGTCGCCTTCCTTGACCTGCTCGCCGACGATCTGGCCCGGATAGACCTTGTCCATCGGCTTGACGAAGAACGTTCCCCGGTCGCCCAGCCGGTCGAGCGCGTAGGCGGTCACGTCGCCGCCCTCCTTGGCGATCATCGCGCCCTTCGACCGGTTCGGCAGCGGCCCCTTGTGGGGGCCGTACTGGTCGAAGAGATGATTCAACAGGCCGGTGCCCTTGGTCAGGGTCAGGAACTCGAGTCGGAATCCCAGGAGGCCGCGCGAGGGGATCGTGAACTCGACGCGCGTCCGGTCGCCGTGCCGGCCGACGTGCTTCAGCTCGCCTCGGCGCTCTCCGACGGCCGCGATCACGGGCCCGGTGAACTCGTCGGCGCAGTCGATCACGAGCTCTTCGTAGGGCTCCTGCAGCTGTCCGTTCTCGTCGCGCCGGAAGATCACCTGGGGACGGCCCAGCGAGAACTCGTAGCTCTCGCGGCGCATCGTCTCTGCGAGGATCGCCAGCGACAGCTCTCCCCGGCCGAGCACGAGGTACGCCTCGGGCGATCCGGTGGGCTCCATCCGGAGGCCGACGTTGCGCTCGAGCTCCTTCTCCAGCCGCTCGAGCAGGTTCCGGCTGGTCACGTACTTGCCGGATAGCCCCGACATGGGCGAATCGTTGATCCGGAACTCCATCGAGAGAGTCGGCTCGTCGACCCGGATCCCCGGCAGCGGAACGGGATCGGAGAGGTCGAGGATGGTGTGGCCGATCTCGATGTCGGGAAAGCCCGAGATCATGCAGATGTCTCCCGCGGACGCGTCCGTTACCTCGACGCGCGTGATTCCCTCGAAGAGGTAAATCTTTCCCGCCTTGCCTTTTTCGACGATGGTGCCATCCGGCCGGACGGCCGCGAGGTCGATCGCGTGGGAGAGGCTCCCGGAATGGATCCGCCCGATGGCGAGCCGGCCGAGGTAGTCCGAGTAGTCGGTGTTCGCGACAATCATCTTGAAAGGCGAGTCGCCGATGATCGGAGCGGGAATGTGGTCGAGGATGGTGTCGAGCAGCGGCTTCAAGTTCCCCGAGGTGGCGTTGGGGTCCTTGGAGGCGAAGCCGATCCTTCCGGACCCGTAGAGCACTTCGAAGTCGAGATGGTGGTCTTCGGTCGCGAGGGAAAGAAAGAGGTCGTGGATCTCGGCCTCCACCTCGGCGGTGCGGGCATCGGAGCGGTCGATCTTGTTGATCAGGACGATGGGCCGCTTGTTTCCCTCGAGCGCCTTTTTCAGGACGAACCGCGTCTGGGGAAGAGGGCCCTCCGAGGCGTCGACGAGAAGCAGGACGCCCTCGACCATCGTCAGGATGCGCTCGACTTCCGAGCCGAAGTCTCGATGTCCCGGGGTGTCGACGATGTTGATGATCGTGTCGCGATACTTGACGGCCGTGTTCTTCGCGAGGATCGTGATGCCGCGTTCCTTCTCGAGCTCCCCCGAGTCCATGACGAGCTCGGCCACGTGCTGGCCGGCGCGAAACGTGCCGCACTGATTCAGAAGCGCGTCCACGAGCGTGGTCTTTCCGTGGTCGACGTGCGCGACGATCGCCAGCGCGCGACGGTCGGCCCGCCGCTCGAGCGCGGAGGTATCTTTGGGATCCAGAGTCATCGTGTCTTCCATTCTTATTCTTTCTCTTTCGCGAAGTCGCGGCAAACGGGGGAATGAACGATAACAGGACGCTCGGCGGTTTCATTTCCATGATGCCCTCGGAGGAACCCGGTCCCGCGCTGCGCCGTCACTTCGGTCATCCCGGTTTCCGGGCCGGCCAGGAGGACGTCGTGCGCGCGGTGCTCGCGGGCCAGGATGTTCTCGCCGTCATGCCGACGGGCTCGGGCAAGTCGATCGGGTACCAGCTCCCGGCGATTCTCCTCGAGGGGACGACGCTCGTCGTCTCTCCGCTCATCTCGCTCATGAAGGACCAGGTGGACGAGCTCGTTCGGCGCGGGATCCGGGCGGCGGCGATCCATTCCGGGCGGAGCCACTCCGAGCGCGGCGATGCGCTGCGGGCCGCGCGCGCGGGACAGCTCGACCTCCTCTACGTCGCGCCCGAGCGCTTCGCCTCGGAGTCGTTCCGCGATCTGCTGCAGGAGATTCCCGTCTCCCTCTTCGCCGTCGACGAAGCGCACTGCGTCTCCGAGTGGGGCCACGATTTCCGCCCGGACTACCGGACGCTGCGGGCTGCCGCGGACCGGTGCCACCGGCCGGGCTCCGGGGAGGGGCGGCCGCCGATCGCCGCGTTCACCGCCACGGCGACGCCGGAGGTCCGCGCGGACATCGTCGCGCTGCTCGGACTCATCGATCCGGCGGTCTTCGTTGCGGGGTTCGACCGGCCGAATCTCTATCTGGACGTCCGCCGCGTCTCGGGCGAGATCGAGAAATGCCGTCTTCTTCCGGGCCTCGTCGGAAACCGGCGGGCGCTCGTCTACACCGCGACCCGCAAGAGCGCCGAACGCGCGGCGGCCGCGCTCCAGTCCGCCGGGCTGCCGGCGGAGGCGTACCACGCCGGGCTCGACGAGGCCGAGCGCACGCGCGTGCAGGACGCCTTTGCCCGCGGCGCGCTTCCCGCCGTCTGCGCCACCAACGCCTTCGGGATGGGGATCGACCGTCCCGACGTCGACGCCGTCGTCCACTTCGAGATCCCGGGCTCGCTCGAGGCCTACTACCAGGAGATCGGGCGCGGCGGCCGCGACGGCCGGCGCGCCGACACGACTCTCCTGTGGAACTACGTGGACGTCCGGACGCGAGAGTTCTTCATCGAGCGCGACGACGCCGAGGCCGATCCGAGGACCCGGCACGCGCCGCCCGATCCGGAACAGCGCGAGCGCAAGAGAGAGCTAGACCGCGCCAAGCTGCGCCGGATGATCGCCTACGCGGATGCCACCGGGTGCCTCCGGGCGACGCTGCTCCGGTACTTCGGGGAGCGGGACGCTTCCTCGCGCTGCGGCTTCTGCGGCAACTGCGCGCGACGCGCCCCGCTCGGCGACTCGGAT
>JALYUA010000249.1 GCA_030854005.1 Acidobacteriota bacterium | reverse complement strand
CGCCATGATTGGTCGTCAGGAAAATTCCAAGCGGGTCCTCGGTATGGAACTTGATCTCACGCGAATTAGGGTTGGCGCCGTTGCCGCCGTTCCCGTTCTGATCCTTCATGCGTGGTCTCCATTCGATTTTGATCTTGTCGATACGGGCTCGAAGTCGAGTGCAAGAAGCAGTCCGCCGCACGTCTCCCTGCTCTCTCCCTCTCCCCGCGCGCCGGGGGAGAGGGCCGGGGTGAGGGGCGGCACTGAGAGAGAGGGCGACGCCGAGCACCAGATCTCGCGTACGGCGTCCCCGCGCGCCGGGAGAGAGGCCGGGGCGAACCTCAGAGAGAGCGCGACGCCAGGAGTCCGGCAGCGCGCGTGCTTACGTCGTCCCCGACGTATTCACCGGCCCGAGATACCGGTCGAGCCAGTCCAGGACTTCCTTGATCACGGGCTGCATCTGCGGCGGGATGTGCCCGGCTTCGAACACGAAGTGCCGCTTGTCTTTCTCCGGCGTTCCGAGCATCCGGAACATCGGAGCCTGCGCGGTGTCGTAGGGCGCCGAGAAATCGTAGCGCCCGGTGATGAGGAGCACGGGCACCTTCACCCGCGACACGAAATTGACCGGGTCGACCTCCGGCAGCGCGCGGCCGAGCCGGAACCCGCCGCTCGACAAAACCGCGACCTTGAAACGATTCTCGAGCGCGAGGAAGGTGACCCCGTCGATCGCACCGAGGCTCACGCCGATGAACCCGACGTGGTTCATGTCCACGTCGCGGCGAGTCTCCAGGTAGTCCATCGCGCGTCCGACGTCCTTCGCCTGCTGAACGATCAGATCCCGCCACAGGCTCGACCCCAGCGGAGGGTCGGGGACCTGGCGTTCGTACGTGCCTTTGTAAACGGGAAAGAGGACGGCCCGCCCGCTCCGGATCACGAAATCGAGGTTGCGCAGATTCAGATCGGCGCTCGAGCGTGTGTTGACGGCCAGGCTGCTCGGAAAGTAGAGGATCGTCTCGTACGGAGGCCGCGCGTTTTTCGGAGTGAAGAAAAACGCCGGAACCCTCTCGTTTCCATACGCGGCAGCGAAGCTGACTCTCTCCTTGCGCCAGTAGGGCGAATCCTCTTCCGTTGAATCGACCCGGGCGTCGAGCGGCGTTCGATCGTAGGAATAGAAGCTCTTGTAGTGCTGGAAGACGTCGTCTGCGACCGGCGTCTCCTTGTTGTAGTCGCGAGAGATGACCGGGATCGGACGAGTCAGCGTCTCGGACGGGGGCTTGATGTTCCGCGCGCACCGGAACCCGTAGCCCGGGAGCCTCGTGAAAGCGTCCTGCGCATCCGCTTCGCCGAACATGTAATTCACATCGCTCCACGAGCCGCCCAGGACGTACCGCCGCGCGCCCGCTTGGTTCCAGCACCACTCCTTGACGTTCCCGGCCATGTCGTAGTTTCCGTAGGGGCTCAGCCCCTTGTTCTTACCGACGGGCGCGGGACCCTTCCCGCCGAAATTCGAAAGACCCAGGATCTGGGAAAAGTTGCCGATGCCGCCGGCCTTGTACCACTGGTACACCGTCGGGAGGCTCTTGCCGGCGAACTCCGCGTACGCCGCGGCTTCGTACCAGCTGACACCGTCGACCGGGTAGTCCTCCCGCCCCTCGGGAAAGCTGCCGAGCTCCCACGACGCGGGACCGGGCCGCCCCGTCGCGTCCCGCAGTTTCTCCATCGCCTGCTCCCAGGGGATTTCCCGGCCGTCCCGCACGAACGGCTGTTTCCAGTATTCGCGCTTGCCGTACCCACCGGCGTTGACGAACGCCTTGAATTGCCGGTTGGTGATCTCGTACCGGTCGAGCCAGAAGTCGTCGAGAGACACATCGCTCAGGCTACGGAGTGCGTACGCCCCGCCGGGCACGCGGACCATGCCGGCGGGCACGGCCGCGACGGGATCGAGTTTCAGATTCAGGTTGGCGCCCGCGGCTTCGACGGTCTGGAACCCGGGCTTTTCGATTTTCCACCGATAGTAGGCAACCGGAACGGAGAGCCGTTCGATGGGAGACCGGCCGAGACGTTGCCACTCTCCGTCGACGTCCAGATAGTCCTTCATCGAGACCTCGGCGCCGGCCGGGTCGGTGCGGATCGCGATCTGCGGCCAGGCGTCCCGGCGCAGGGTGTCGACTTCGCGCGGAAGGAAGCGCTCCGTCTGCCGGGCCAGGAGAAACGCGCGCGCCGGACGGTCGTGCTCGATGAGGCGGGCGATCTCGGGCAGAGCCTCTGTCCGCGCGCGCCGGATCCGGGACTCGCGCGCGAAATACCACGTCACCGCGCCGGCCGCCGCGAGAAGGGCCAGAATCGAAGGAATCAGGATCGCGGGCCGTCGCAGCACGGAGACGGGCCGGACGTCCCCGACCGCCGGGGCCGCGGCCGGGCCGCGACGCAGCGCCGCGAGATCCTCTTCCATCTCCCCCGCGCTGGGATAGCGGTCCGCGGGCACCTTCGCGAGCGAGCGCGCCAGGACCGCCTCGAGATCGCCCGGGACGTCCGCCCGCAGGGCCTTCAACGGCGGAGGATCGTCGCGGAGGATCGAGGTCAGCGTCAGAAGATGCGAATCGCCCTGGAACGGACGCTTCCCCGCGAGCATCTCGTACACCACCGAACCGAGCGAAAACACGTCGGAGCGCGCGTCCACGGGGTGGCCCTGCGCCTGCTCGGGCGACATGTAGGCGATCGTCCCGAGGATGACTCCCTGCCGGGTGCGGAGGTAGGCGGTCCCCGCGGTGGCCGTCGAATCGGTGGTCGCCCCTCCGTCCGTCACGTCCCGCTCGACGAGCTTCGCCAGCCCGAAGTCGAGCACCTTGACGCGCCCGCCCCTGCCGACCATCACGTTGGCGGGCTTGACGTCCCGGTGCACGATGCCGGCGGCGTGAGCGGCGCCGAGCGCGGAAGCGATCTGCTCGCCGATGTCGATCGCGTCCGCGACCGGCAGTCCCTCCTTCGGGATCATCTTGTCCAGAGGCGTCCCGTCGAGGTACTCCATGACGAGAAAGTCGACACCCTGGTCCGTGTCGATGTCGTGGATGGTGACGATGTGGGGATGGTTCAGCGCGGACGCCGCCTTCGCCTCGCGCACGAAGCGCCATTTGCGCTCCGGGTCGGCGACCGCTTCGGGCCGAAGGACCTTGATGGCAACCGTCCGATCGAGGTGGCTGTCCAGCGCCCGATAGACGATGCCCATCCCGCCCTCGCCGATCTTCTCGACGATGCGGTAGTGCTTGAGAGAGGTGTCGATCATCCCCGGAGCGCCGCCGTTCAATCCCAGCGGGCGGCCGGCCGGCCGTCGAGGATCCACACGATGTAGTCGGTCAGCGGCGCTCCGCCTCCGAGCTCGCGCAGCCGGATCGCGTTTTGAGCGCGGTGACCCTGGCTGTGCATCACGACCTGGTGCATGGTGTCGACGACCCGGATGGGCCGGTGCGGCGCGGGAAACCACGGGACGGAGACGTTCTCCTCCAGGCGGGCCGCATCGAGCTTCTCGAAAAAGACCGCGATGTCGCGGTGCGCGCCTCGCGCCGCCTCGCGCAGGGTCTCGAAGCTCGGGTAGCTTTCGAGGGGCTCGGGCCATTTCGGAGAGCCGCGCCAGACCGACAGAAACGCCCGCTGCACCGCCTGGATGTGGTACAGCCGGCGGCGCAGCGTGTCGTCATCGACGGCGGCGGAGTGCGAGGCGATCGCGCGCCAGTGGATCGAGTCCGCCCAGGCCTGGTGCCCGAAAAGCTCCGCGAGAGAAGGGACGGTCATCGTTTCTTCGATCATATCGGCGCGGAGCGCGCGGCGTATCATCCGGGCCATCCGGATGCCGCCTCCAAGGGATCATCGCCGAGTTGCCGGGGACGGCCGATGCCTCTGAAGATCCTCGTCGGCCGCGGGATTCTGTTCCTCCTGTTCGCCGGCGCGGGACTCTGGACGGCGCGGCTGGCCGTGCTCGCCTGGCGGAGACGACTTGAATGGAAGCGGGAGGGCGTGGCCGCCGAGGGCGAGATCGTCGGATTCGACGAGCGGTCCTCCACCGATCCCGCCGACGTGCGAAAGCTCTACGCTCCGATCGTCGAGTTTCGAATCGGCGCCGGGGCGCCGAGGCGCTTCACGTCGAGTACGGCCCTGCGGCCCAATCCCTACCAGAAGGGCCAGAAGGTCGCGGTGCGATACATGAGGAGCAACCCGGCCGATGCGGACCTCGGCGGGAACACGGGTGGTCTCCTCACGCTCGCGGTCCTGCTGACCTTCACGATCGTCTTTCTGGGACTGTCGCTGCTGCCGATCTTCATGCCGGCGCCCGCGCCGCGGTAGGGGGCCGCTCCACCTCGGTCGAGACGTGTCAGGCTCGATGTCCCGCCCCTCACCCCGGCCCTCTCCCCCGGCGCGCGGGGAGAGGGGGAAAGCCCCCATCGCGGCGTCGTGACTATCCCTCCCTCTCGCGGGAGAGGATCGACAACGCGACCCCGGCCGGATCCCGTTTGAGGCCTCGAACCAGCTCGACGAACAGGAACGCGAGGGGCTCCACAAACCTCGCGCCGGTCAATGGCCCGGCGTCCACCGGGTCGAATCCGCAGTCTCCGATCAGCCGCGCGACCGCGGACTTCGCCTCGGGGTCGTCCCCGCAGTAGAGCACTGAGGCCACGGCACGGGGAAAGACCGGGCCTCGGTCGAGCAGCTCCGCATAAGCGTGATTGAACGCCTTCACGACGCGCGCGTCCGGGGCCCATCGCGCAATCGTTTCCGCGCCGGAGGTCGAGTGGCCGACGGCGAGCGAGCGGCCATCTTCCGTTTCGGGGTTCGTCGCGTCGATCAGGACGCGCCCCTCGAACGCGCCCGCCTGGGCGAGGACGTCGCGGGTGTTCTCCCACCGCGTCGCGAGGGCAACGACCTCGGCGCGCCGAACCGCCTCGCCGATCGGCGCGGCCTCCGCCCCGGCGCCGAGCGAACAGGCGAGACGGGCGGCCTTTTCCGGGTCGCGCGACGCCAGGACGACGGAATGCGAGCCGCCCACGAACAACCTGGCGAGCGCGGTGCCCTGGACGCCCGTCCCGAGAATCGCGATCTTCATCGGCGGCAGCCTAGTGCGGAAGGAACAGTCACGAATGCGATTCTTTTTTGACCAGAGTATGAAGTCGATTCATACAAAAAGAATCGCGGCCTCCCCGTTCTTCGGAAAGGCCGCGGAAGCGAATCAGCCAGGAGATCTCGCTCCTCTTTTCCTTCGATTCCCGATTCCCGGCCCCGTCCCGGCCCCGTCCCGGGACGTCCCGGTCAGTGATGCCCGCCGTGATCC
>JALYUA010000237.1 GCA_030854005.1 Acidobacteriota bacterium | reverse complement strand
ATGATGTAGCTCGCGACCCCAGGATCGTTCTTCCGCCGACGGACCGCGTCGGCGGCGGCCCCGAGGGCGAGAAGATCGCCCCCTTCGAGAAGCGTCACGGCGTCCGCGGGCGAGAGTCGCTCCCCGGCCAGGGTCCGCTCCAGAATCTCCGCCGTCTTCCGGGCCACCATGGTCTCGATTCTAGCGCGCCGGCGAAGTGAGACCGGTCTCGAGGAAATCGATCGGGCGCGCGGACGCGATGACCCCGCTTTCCACGGCGAGACGGTAGAAGAGCTCCAGTCCGCCGAAATCCGCGCGGTCGAGGTCGAAGTGGAGGCTGTGCCGGAGATAGTCCTCGATGACAGCCTCGGTCAGGCCCGTCTCCCCCGCTTCTTCGCGGACCAGCCTCGAGAATTCCTCCCGCCCCCGTTCCCGGGAATGCCGGACAATCCGTGCGGCCGCCTGCCCGTCGATCCCGTCCCGGAACGCCCAGAAGGCAAACACGAAAGATCGGCCCGTAAACGCCCGCCACTCGGCGGCGAGGTCGAGCACGACGTGCCCGTTCAGGCGCGCCTTCAAAGCCGGATCCCCGATGACGAGACGCGCATCGGTCTCCTCACCCGCGCCCTCGACGAACTCCGGGGCGATCCCGTACCGGCGCGAGAGCAGAATTCGCGTCAGGGCGGCGGACGTGCGCGACGCCGGGTCGAGCGCGACCGAGGTGATTCGCTCCCGGGACACCTTCGACACGAGAAGGACCGAGCGGACCTCGGACGACGCGGCGATGCCGAGCCCCGGAACGACCCGCAGGCCCGGGATCCGCTGGTATTCGATCGAGGGAATCAGCCCGACGTCGGCCTCTCCGCTGGCGAGCTTGTCCGCGCAGGCGGACGGCAGGTCGCGCGAAACCTCGACACCGGAAGGGGGCTCGCGAAGAAGACCCCATGTGAGAGGCCGAGCGTTCAAGAAGTCGACGACGGAGAAGCGAAGCAAGCTGTCAGCTGCCGGCTTTCAGCTGTCAGCTACGAGCCGAACTCTCCGGCTGATCGCTGAGGGCTGATCGCTGAAAGCTCCTACCCCTGAGACATCATCGACAGGAACTCCCCGTTGCTCTTGGTCTTGTCGAGTTTCTCGGTCAGGAGCTCCATCGCTTCCACGGTCGAGAGCGGATTCAGGACCTTGCGGAGCACCCAGACCCGGTTCAGCTCGGCCTTGTCCATCAAGAGCTCTTCCTTGCGGGTTCCCGACTTGTTGATGTCGATCGCCGGGAAGACGCGCTTGTCGACGAGCTTCCGGTCGAGGTGGACTTCCATGTTGCCGGTGCCTTTGAACTCCTCGAAGATCACGTCATCCATGCGCGATCCGGTGTCGATGAGCGCGGTCGCCATGATGGTGAGCGATCCGCCCTCCTCGACGTTCCGGGCGGCGCCGAAGAAGCGCTTGGGCCGCTGCAGGGCGTTCGAGTCCACGCCGCCCGACAGGACCTTGCCCGACGGAGGGACGATGGCGTTGTACGCGCGCGCGAGGCGCGTGATCGAGTCGAGCAGGATGACCACGTCGCGCTTGTGCTCGACCAGCCGCTTCGCCTTCTCGATGACCATCTCGGCGACCTGGACGTGGCGGGCCGCCGGCTCGTCGAAGGTGGAGGAGATCACCTCGCCCTTGACCGAGCGCTGCATGTCCGTGACCTCTTCCGGCCGCTCGTCGATCAGCAGCACGATCAGCGTCACTTCCGGGTGGTTGGTCGAGATCGAGTTCGCCAGGGACTGCAGGACCATCGTCTTACCGGTGCGCGGCGCCGCGACGATCAGGCCGCGCTGGCCCTTGCCGACGGGCGCGACGAGATCGAGCACGCGGGAGGTCATGTTGCCGGCGACCTCGAGCTTGATGCGGTCCTGCGGATAGAGCGGCGTGAGGTTGTCGAAGAAGATCTTTTCCCGGGCGACGTCCGGATGCTCGAAGTTGACGGCCTCGACCTTGATGAGCGCGAAATAGCGCTCTCCTTCCTTGGGCGGTCGGATCTGTCCCGAGACCGTGTCGCCCGTTCGCAGGTCGAACTTCCGGATCTGCGACGGTGAGACGTAGATGTCGTCCGGCCCCGGCAGGTAGTTGTACTCGGGCGCCCGGAGGAAACCGAAGCCGTCCGGAAGGCATTCGAGAACGCCTTCGGAGAAGATCAGCCCCTTCTTTTCGGTCTGCGCCTGAAGGATCTTGAAGATCAGATCCTGCTTGCGCATCCCGGTCGCGTTCTCGACCTCCAGGTCCTTCGCGATCTTGAGCAGCTGCGGAATCTTGATCTCATGGAGAGCGCGGATGTCGAGCGTGTCTCCATGCTCGAGCCCGAGCTCTTCCTGCTCCTGCTCCTCCGCCGTGGTGTCCGGGAGCCCCTCGGGCGGCGGCGGCGGATCGAGCGTCTGCACGTCGGAACCGCCGTTCGAACCTTTTCGTCTAGCCATGTGATCTCTCCTCGCCTCGCGAGATTGCCCGGCGGATCTCCCGCCGCAGCTCGTCGATCCCTTCGCCTGTCTTCGCCGACACGGGCCACACGGCCCCGTGCCCCGCTTCGATCGCCCGCCGGGCCTTCACCCGTTCGGCCGAGCCGAGCCGGTCCCATTTCGTCGCCACCGCCAGGGAAGGGATGCCCGCGTTTTCCAGATAATCCCGAATCTCGACGTCCGCGGCGGAGTCCGTCACCCGCGAATCGATCAGCCGGAGCGCCAGGCTCACGCGCCCGCTCCCGAACAGCTCATCGGCCAGCCGCGCCCAACCTTCCCGCTCCTCCCGGGATCGCCGGGCGTAGCCGGCGCCGGGGAGATCGGCGAAATGATGTCCTTCGCGTGTTGCATAAAAGTAAATGCCCCGGGTCTTTCCCGGGGTCTTGCCCACCCGGGCGCTCTCACTGCCGAGGAGCCGGTTCAGAAGGCTGGATTTGCCGACGTTCGACCTTCCAACGACGGCGACGGCCGGATGGCCGTCCTTGGGGAAGTCTTCCCGCCGGTGAACCGCGGCCACCAGAGCGCCGCGGCTCGCATCTTTTTTCAAGCGATCCGGCCACGGTCAATGCGCGACCGTGCCCCCCTCGGCAGGCTTGGCGTCGGGCGGCAGGGTGGCCGCCGTCGTCGGCACGCCCTCCATCGCGACCTTGATCACCTCGTCCATGTTCGACACGAGGTGAAATTCCATTTCGGTCCGGATCTCCGCCGGCAGGTCGTCTAAATCCTTGTCATTTTCGGCGCACAGGATGATGGTGCGGATCCCGGCGCGGTACGCCGCGAGCACCTTGTCCTTGATGCCGCCGACCGGGAGGACCTTTCCGCGGAGCGTGATCTCGCCCGTCATCGCCACATCCTTCAAGACGGGAATCTTCGTGACGGCGGAAAAGAGCGATACCGCCATCGTGATGCCCGCCGACGGGCCGTCCTTGGGGATCGCGCCCTCGGGGACGTGGATGTGAATGTCGAATTTCTCGTGGAAGTTGGGATCCGCGTCGTACATCTCCGCGCGGCTGCGGACGTACGAAACGCCTGCGCGGGCGGACTCCTGCATCACGTCGCCGAGCGATCCGGTCAGGGTGAGAACGCCCTTTCCCTTCAGCAGGCTCGTCTCGATGGACAGGATCTCTCCCCCCGCCTCCGTCCACGCCAGGCCTGTCGCGACCCCGATCTCCGAGATCTCCCCCTTGACGCGGCTGCGGAATTTCGCTTTTCCGAGAAACTCGCGCAGGTTGTCCGGAGTGATCCGAACGGGAGTTTCGGCTTTCTTCTGCACGATCCGGCGCGCCACCTTCCGGAAAACGCTTCCGATCTCCCGCTCGAGGTTGCGAACGCCCGCCTCCCGGGTATGGGCCGTGATGATCCCCAGGACCGCCTCGTCGGCGATCTCGATCTGCTCGGGCTTCAGGCCATTCGCCTCGATCTGCTTGGGGACGAGGAATTGCCGCGCGATCGCGAGCTTCTCGTTCGGCGTGTAGCCGGAGAGCTGGATGACCTCCATCCGGTCCTTCAAGGCCGGCGGGATCGGATCCGCGATGTTGGCCGTCGCGATGAACATGACCTTGGAGAGGTCGTACTCGACGTCCAGGTAGTGGTCCACGAACGTGGCGTTCTGCTCCGGGTCCAGGACCTCGAGCAGCGCCGACGCCGGGTCGCCCCGGAAATCGGACGACATCTTGTCGACCTCGTCGAGCAGGAAAACGGGATTGACGGTCCCCGCCTTCTTCATCATCTGGACGATCTGGCCGGGGAACGCGCCGATGTAGGTGCGGCGGTGCCCGCGGATTTCGGCCTCGTCCCGGACTCCGCCGAGGGAGAGGCGAACGAACTTGCGGTTCAAAGAGCGCGCGATCGACTTCGCGAGGGAAGTCTTGCCGACGCCCGGGGGGCCGACGAAGCAGATGATCGAGCCCCGGGTCTTCTGGACGAGCTGGCGCACGGCCAGAAACTCCAGGATGCGCTCCTTGACCTTCTCGAGGCCGAAGTGATCCTCGTTCAGGATTTTTTCGGCGCGCGTCAGGTCCTTTGACTCGCGCGACGCCTTCTTCCAGGGAACCCCGACGAGCCATTCGATGTAGTTGCGCGACACGGTCGCTTCGGCCGACACCGGCGGCATCGCCTCCAGGCGCCTCAGCTCCGCATCCGCCTTTTCGCGGACTTCCTTCGGCATCCCGGCGGTGGCGACCTTCTTCTTCAGGTCATCCACCTCGTCCGTGCGGTCATCCTTGCGCCCGAGCTCCTGGTGGATCGCCTTGATCTTCTCGTTGAGGTAGTACTCCTTCTGCGCCTTCTCCATCTGCTTCTTGACCTTGTTGTTGATCCGGCGGTCGATGTTGACCTTCTCGACCTCGATCTCCAGCAGGTCCTGCAGCTTCTGCAGCCTCTCGTAGACGGATTCCGCTTCGAGGAGCGTCTGCTTCTCCGGAGTCGAGACCGCGAGGTGCGCCGCCAGCGTGTCGGCGAAGCGCTCGGGGTCTTCGACCTTCAGAGAGGCGGCGATCCCTTCAAAGGCGAGGTGGTGCGAGAGCTTCGCATACTGCTCGAAGAGCCCGAGCACCTTGCCCATGTACTCCTTCAGCTCGGCGGCGTCCGCCGGCCGATCGGGCAGAGGCTCCACGACGACGCCGAGATAGTCGCGAAGCTCCTCGAAGGCGCGGATGCGCCCCCGGCGGACCCCTTCGACCATGACCTTGATGTGCCCGTTCGGCAGCTTCAGGGACTGGGCGACCGTGGCGACGACCCCGACCGAATAGATGTCGCGCGGAGACGGCTCGTCGAGCTGCGGGTTCTTCTGGGCGGCGAGGAACAAGCGCTTGGAGGGGGTCGCCAGGGCCGCCTCCAGCGCGTGAATGGACGACTCCCGGCCCACCACGAAGGGGGCCATCATGTGCGGAAACACGACCATGTCCCGAAGAGGGACGAGCGGAAGCGTTTCCTGGAGCCGGCTCGGGTTCTCTGGTTTCATTTTTGGAGTTTCCGGTCCTTTAGTGCCCGCGGCGACCCGCCGCGGGCCGGAACGATGCGAGAAGGGTGCCTATCCGGCCTTGCGGAGAATCGTGATGGGGTTCGTGCGGTGTTTGACCACGTCCCTCGTGATGACACATTCCTCGATGTCGTCGTCCGAAGGGATTTGGTACATGACCTCGAGCATCAGGTCTTCGATGATGATCTTCAACCCGCGGGCCCCGACGTTGCGCGCGAGAGCCTCTTCGGCGATCGCCTCGATGGCGTCGTCGGTGAACCGCAGCTGGACGTTCTCGAACTCGAGCATCGTCTGGTACTGCTTCACGAGCGAGTTCTTGGGCTCCTTCAGGATCTCGACGAGAGCAGCCTGATCGAGCTCCGAGAGCGTGGCGACGACCGGGAGCCGGCCGACGAACTCCGGGATCATCCCGAACTTGATCAGGTCCTCGGGGTGCACCTTCTCGAGGATGGCGCTCACCCGCTTCTCCTTCTTGGAGGTGATCTTCGCCCCGAAGCCCATGGTCTTTTCCGTCATCCGGCGGCTGATCAGGTCCTCGAGGCCCACGAACGCTCCGCCGCAGAGAAACAGGATGTTCGTCGTGTCGATCTGGATGAACTCCTGGTGCGGGTGCTTGCGGCCGCCCTGCGGCGGCACGTTGGCGACCGTTCCCTCGAGGATCTTCAAGAGAGCCTGCTGGACGCCCTCGCCGGAAACGTCTCGCGTGATCGACGGGTTCTCCCCCTTGCGGGCGATCTTGTCGACCTCGTCGATGTAGACGATGCCGCGCTCCGTCTTTTCCTTGTCATTTCCGGCCGCCTGGTAGAGCTTCAGGATGATGTTCTCGACGTCTTCGCCGACGTATCCGGCCTCGGTCAGTGTCGTGGCGTCCACGATCGTGAACGGGACGGACAGAAGCTTGGCGAGCGTCTGGGCGAGGAGAGTCTTGCCGGTACCGGTGGGGCCGATGAGCAAAATATTGGATTTCTGGAGCTCGACGTCCAGTTTCCTGTTCTTCTCCAGATAGTCGATCCGCTTGTAGTGGTTGTAAACAGCCACGGCGAGCTTCTTCTTGGCCTGGTCCTGCCCGATCACGTAGCCGTCGAGGAACTCTTTGATCTCCTTGGGCTTCGGGAGCTTCGCCTCGGGCGCCTGGGTCTCCAGAACGCGGTCTTCCGCGATGATGTCGAGGCAGATATCGACACACTCGTCGCAGATGTAAACCGTTGGCCCTGCAATGAGTTTCTTGACGTCCCTCTGGCTCTTGTTGCAGAA
>JALYUA010000226.1 GCA_030854005.1 Acidobacteriota bacterium | reverse complement strand
GGAGATAGACCGTGCCATTGCGCAGCGTGAGCCGCGAGCCGGGACCCGGCTCGAGCGCTTGCGGCGGGGCTGCGCTCGCGGTCCGGGCGAGCGCGAGCCATGCCCCGAAGAGAAGCCAACCGCCCGTCGTCGTTCTGGTCAGGATGGGATCATTGTGCCACCGGAAGGAACCCGGCCGCGCGTCCGATCTTCCGCGTGAGGGTCGAGACGGCCGCCCGGTCGAGCTCGCCCGGGGTCCACCACCGCGCCCGGCGGCGATGGACGTTCCCGGCCCCAGGGGGCGCCGGCACCGCCCGGAACACCGCGATCTCCAGCCGCCGGCGCATGATCGTGTGGTCGGCCGGCGCGGGCGGCGTGGCCTCGTCGAGCGTCAGCCCGAGCGACCGCAGGAGAAGCGTCAGGCCCTCCCTGGCGGCGGGCAGGCTCTCCGCCTGCGCCGAAGGAAACTCCCACAGCCCTCCCAGGGACGCCTCTCCCGGACGGCGCACGAGAAGCGCGCGTCCCTCCCGCCGGGCCACTCCGGCCGCGACGCTCGCGCGAACCATCGGGGGCTTCTCCGGCCGGCGGGGATACTGCTCGGGATCTCCGGAAGCGAAGCCGGCGCATTCCGCGCGCAGCGGACAGCGGGGACATCGAGGCCGCCGGGGAAGGCAGATCGCCTGTCCGAGGTCCATCAGCGCGGCGGTCGCGTCGCCGGGCCGGGCGAGCGGGAGAATCTCCGCCGCCGCGGCGAGAACCCGCTGCCGGTGGCCCGGAGACCCTGCCGTTCCCTGGATCCCGTGAACGCGGGAGAGGATCCGCGTGACGTTCGCATCCGCCGCCGGCGCCCGCACGTTCCAGGCGAGCGACGCCACCGCAGCGGCGGTGTATTCGCCAAAGCCGGGAAGCGCGCGAAGCGCCGCGATGTCGCGCGGAAGCTCCCCGCCGTGGTCGCGGACGACCTGGCGGGCCGCCCGCGAGAGGTGCCGGGCGCGGGCGTAGTAGCCGAGGCCCGACCACTCGGCGAGCACGGACTCCTCTTTCGCGCGCGCGAGCGCGTCGATGTCGGGGAACCGATCGAGAAAGGAGGCGTACCGCGGAAGAACCGCCGCCACGGTCGTCTGCTGCAGCATGACTTCCGAGACCCAGATGCGATAGGGGTCGCGGGTCCCGCGCCAGGGGAGCTGCCGGTTCTCTCTCCGGTACCAGGAGAGGAGCCTGCGTCGAAGAACGGAGGCGGTCAGCGCCTCAGTTCTCGGTGATCGCGGTGACTTCTTCGCGGGGCGCGATCCAGCCCGGAACCCGCATCAGGTCGCGGACGAACTGTTTCTCTTCCTCGTTCGGCAGGACCTCCGCGGCGTGCTTCGCGTACGCCTCGGGCGAAAGCCGTTCACCCGTGACCGAGTACGGCTCGCCCGCGAACTCCCCGATCGAGCGGTGGAACTTCATGTCGGGAGCGACGATGGGATCCGCTCCCGGTGGTAGGAGGCGGCTGATGGACTGGAGGAGTTTCTCGACCTCCTGTCGGTACATTTCGCGGGAAAGCTCGTTTAAGTGCGCCTTGTCCGGAGCCTCGGAGTGCCGGGATTCGTCGTAGCGTCCTTTCAATCCCCAGACGTAGAACCACTCGGCCGAAGACGAAGAGTCCTTGCCGAAGAGGTCGTAGGCCGTCGACAGCCACTTGTTGATGTACTTCTGAAGGAGCGCGGGCGGCACACGCCCCGCCTTGACGATCCGCTGAAGGCCCATATGGCCTGTCCCGAGATGGAAGCCCTCCTCGCGGAGCATGGGGCCCATGGAGCGCGCGAGCGGCTCGAACGCCGACGTGGACAGCATATTCAGCTGGAACTTGCCGTCGCGGTCGACGAACTCGGTGTAGGTGAAGAAGTCCACCCAGTTGTCGACGTCGACGTTGAACGACCCGAGCAGGCGGCTGTTGTCCCACGCGCGGCGCTCGAGGAGCTTGCGCGCCTCCACCTTGCCCGTCTCGCCGAAGTGGTTGACGAGAAGGTGGCACATCTGCCACCCGTGCCGCATCTCTTCCACCATGATGCGGCAGACGCTGTCGGTGTCGTAGTCGGAGGGCGACGTGTCGAGAAGGTTGCGCTGCTGCTCGACCGAAGCGAACTCGGTGTCGCCCTGGTAGACGATGAGGTTCAAGAGGGCATCCCGGATCTGCTGCTGGGGGATCTGCGTGACCCGCTCCCACTTCCGATTGCCCGCGAAGTCCCCGAACTCGATCTCGGAAGTCTTCAGGTCTCCGTATTTCGCCTCGAACTGGTAGTCCGAGAATCGGGGCAGGCGAAGGTCGATGTCCTTCTGCCAGGAGCGGAACGAGTCGATCCAGTCGTCGAACGTCGAGATTTTTTTCACAACCATATGAACCGCGTATCATACCGGCATATGCCCTCGAATCGCGGTTTTCCGGGACGCATCGCGCGCGGCGGATGACGCTGCGAATCGACTGGGAGGGATTGATCGTCGGCTTCGAGAGCCGGTCGCACCAGATCACCCATTTTTTCGATCGGGAGACCGGGGACGTCGAGCAGGCCCTGGTCTCGGATTCCGGGCGTCATGCGGAGTTTACGGAAAATCCCCGGTTCGTCGCCCTCCCGCGAGACCAGGGGGAGCGCACGCTCGGCGACCTCGAGGCGTTCCTCCCTCATTGCGAGGACGAGGCCTGCCGGCGGACACTGGCCGCCTCGCTCCAGGGACCGGATCCCGCCGCCACGTTCCGCAAGTCCCTCCTGCGGTTCCCCAAGGAGGAGGCGCGTTTCTTCCACTTCAAGGAACGGCAGGCCCTGGAAAGAGCCCAGACCTGGCTGACCGGCCAGGGAATCCCGTTCTCGCGCGCCGACCGCGGTCTGGCGACGTTTTCTTGACCCGTGACTTGACGCTCAACGCTTAACGCTCGACGCTCAACTCCTTGTCATCCTTCGACGCGCGCGAGGTCCGCATCTCGGCCCTCCTCGCGGAGGATTACGAGATGGTCGGGCATCTCGGCCGCGGCGGGTTCGCGACGGTGTACCGCGTCCGGAATCGCCGGCTCGACCGGATCGAGGCGCTGAAAGTGCTCGCCGCCGACATCGAAGACCCCGATTTCGCCGAGCGGTTCCGGCAGGAGGCGCGCCTCGCCGCGTCCCTGGACCATCCGAACATCATCAAGATCTTCGCGTACGGCCAGCACGAAGACCTCTGCTGGTTCACGATGCAGTTCGTCGATGGGCCCACCCTGATCCGGGAGCTCAAGCAGAGGGGTCCGTGGTCCGAAGTCGAAACCGCCACGCTCGCTGCCGCCGTGTGCGACGCGCTCGATTACAGCCACAAGCGCGGCATCGTGCATCGCGACGTCAAGCCCGAGAACATCCTCGTCGACATGCGGCGTCACCCGTACGTGATGGACTTCGGCATCGCCAAGTCCGAGCAGAGCGTCGTCCACACGCGCACCGGCACGATCCTGGGATCGCCCGCCTACATTGCGCCTGAGCAATTGACCGGCGGTGCCATCGACGGCCGGGCGGACATCTACTCGCTCGGCGCGACGCTCTACCGGATGGTCTCGAACAGCTTCCCCTTCCAGGACACCGATCCGGTCCGGATGGCGATGAAGCGGTTCACCATGAAAGCGGAGCCGCTCGGCCCGAAACGCCCGGGCATCCATCCGATTTTCGAGTCGATCGTGATGAAGTCGCTGGAGCGGGAGCCCGACGCCCGATTCCAGACCGCGGGCGAGATGGGACAGGCGCTCCACGATTTTCTCGCCGGCAACCCGGTCCTTCTGCCGGCTCCGGAGAGGTTCGGGCGGGCGCCGGAGCCCGGCGGGACACCGTCCGGGCGACCGCTTCCGCCCGGCGGGACACCGCCCGGGCAATCCCTTCCGTCCGGCGGCACGTCGTCCGGCGTCTCGGCGCCCGTCCCGCCGTTCATGGAGTTTCCTGAAGCCGCCGTTCTCTCGGCGCCGGTGCCGACCGTCCGCACCGCTCCGCCGGCTGCCGCCGCTTCGGCCGCGCCGGCCCGCTCTCGCGGTCGAATCTGGTGGATCGCCGCGGCCCTCGGCCTGCCGGCCCTCGGAGCGTTTCTCGCGACGCGGACTTCCCACGTGGCTCCGCCGGTGTCCACCGCGCCGGCCGGGCGTCGCACGGAGTCCGCCCTTCTCCCGACCGCTCCCGCCGCCACGGCGTTGCCTCTTCCGGCCGCGGCGCCGGAACCGACTGCGGCCCGGCGCGCGGACGCCGGACCTTCCTCCCCGGCCGAGCGTTCCCGTCCCGTTCACCCGCCTCCGCCGCGCCCGCGCGCCGACGTCGCCGCGGCGGAGCCGGCCGTGGCTTCGTCGCGCCGGCCGGTCATCCCGGCGCAGAGCGAGAGCGCGCCGGCCATCGAGCTTCCACCCGAGCTGCTTCGCGAGTTCGCCAACCGAAGCGTGGGCCTGCGGGTCACGATCGCGGAGGATGGGACGGTGAAGGACGCCCGTGTCATTTCTCCCGTCTGCCCGGAATGCGACCGCGCCGCTCGCGCCGCGATCCTGCGATATCGCTTCAAGCCGGCGCGGGATTCCGAGGGCCGGCCCGTTCAATCGACGGTGGGTGTGCCGGTTATAATTCCCGGACCTGAGAACCCGTGAAATCAGGAGGAGCGCCGTGACACGACGCCGATATTCTCTCTGCGCGTTCGTCGTCGCCGCGCTCGCCCTGGCGACCGGCTGCGCGAAACGCCTCGAGCTGAAAATGACGATCGACGTCCTCTCCGAGCCGGGCAAGGCGGAGGTCAAGTACCGCAACAAGACGGTCGGGCCCGTCCCGCAGCGCTTCGAGATCGAGACCTTCGACGACCTCGAGTCGATTCAGGCGACCGCGTCGGAGGGTCAGCTCGTCGAGAAGCGGATTCGGATCCTGTCCCCCGAAACCGCCCAGGTGATCTTTCGATTCGCGAAGGAGCCGTCTGCGCTCGCGAAAAAGCTCGGGGCGGGGCGTCTTCTGGTGTTCGAGTACTCGGAGAAGGTCTCCTTCGACAGCGGGAAGTCCGACTTGAAACCGGAGGCTCTCCCGATCCTGAACAAGCAGAAGGAGATCCTGAACACGTACTTTCCGAACGCGAAGGCCTACGTGTGCGGATACACGGATGCGACGGGGAAGGACGACTTCAACCTCAAGCTCTCTCTCGACCGGGCCAACGCGGTCTTCAACTACCTCTCGGCGGCCGGCGGCGTCGCGAAAGCGAGGCTCGAGCCCCGCGGGTTCGGCAAGGACTTCCCGGTCGAGACCAACGCGACGCCCGCGGGACGCGCCCTGAATCGGCGCACGGAAGTGGTGCTGCCGGAATAGTCGTCAGTTGTCAGTTTTCAGTTTTCAGTTGATTCCTCCGACCCGCTGACGACGGATGACTGACTACTGATCACTCTCCAGTTCCAGCGTTCCGAACCGCGTCGCGTCGTGGAAGTCGACGGGATCGCGGTGGAGAGCGGACCACGCCGAGAGCTCGTCGGGATGGCGCCCCGCGCCGCGGTCGACGCGGAAGAAGTTCGCGCGCCAGACGGGCGGAATCGAGTCTCCGCAAAGAGGCGCGAGGGGGATCGACAACAGCGCCGACCAGCTCTTCTCTTTGCGCTCGACGCGGGCCGTGTATCCCGGGCAGTCCCAGACGACGTCGAGACAGATCGTCGGACGGACGAGTCGCGGAGACAGGATCGCGGCGTCGAACAGCGTGCCGAGCGGGTTGACCTCGAACTCGAAGTACGCGTGCGGAGGATCGAGGGACGTCAGGAAGACCTCGAAGACATCCTCCTCCCACAGGGAATCGTCGCGGCGCACCTTCGTCGCCACGCACCCGTCGTCCCGAGCGTCGAAGCGGACGAGCAGGCATCCTCCGCGCCAGCCGAGGCGCACCGCGGTCTTCAAACGCGGGCCCTCTCCGTCGCGCGCCCGGACGAGGGGAATCGCGGGAAGCGAGACGAGGCGGCCGGTCCGGGAGAGAAAGGGGACGCGCGTCCGGGGCGGAGGAGTCAGAGCTTCCACTGACGCACGAGGTTGAATCCGAAGTAGTAGCCGTGCGGCGGCAGGCCCGAGAAGTCGGTCGCGATGTACTGATCCACCGTCGTTCCGCGCTGGTTGCCGACGGTAAACGCAAACCGATGCCGCACGACGGTCTTCTCGATAGCCGCGATCCAGGCGACTCCGCGCGAGTCCGCTTTCCCGAGGCGGGGCTCGACCTCCCCCTGGACGTTTATGGATCGGGTCAGGGCGATCGACACTGCCGCCGGCACGCTGAAGAGGTTCTCGTAGAACGGCTTCGGCGACACGAAGCGCTGTCCCGAAGTCTTCGAGACGTATGTCGGAACCGCGGTCAGCCGCAGCCGCGAGCCCAGCGACAACCCGAGGATCGCCTGAGCGAAAACGCCGTTGCGGTTCTGCAGGTTCGCCTCGGTTCGCCAGTCGCCGCCCAGCCGGACGGCCGCGGAGAGCGGACCCGCCGAGAGGACGTGGTACTTGACGTCGAGCTCGTAGACGTCGAGACCCGACGAACGGTACAGCGCGACGTCCAGGTTGTCGATCGGGGCGTAGGCGAGCCCGATCCCGATGTCCGCTCCGGAGTCGAAGGAGTAGAGCGAGTGGATGTCGCTGTCCTCGACCGGCTGGGAGAAACGGTGAGTGAAGAGGACGGTCAGCGTCCCCCGGCGC
>JALYUA010000215.1 GCA_030854005.1 Acidobacteriota bacterium | reverse complement strand
CGAGAGCGATGACATCTTGTCCATCTTCGCCTTGTGCGCCGGGTCGATCGCGCTCGGAAGCGTGATCCCCTTCGCGCCCGCGACCTGCTTCAGCTCGTCGTTGGCCTTCGAGTGGTCGTCGACCATCTTCTGACCGAACTGCTTGACTTCCGCGTTCGACGCCTTGTCCGCCGCCAGCCGGCCCATTTCGACCTCGGCCATTCCGCCCTTGGCGGCGTCCATCACGAACTTCGAGTCCGCGCTCTTGGCGGAGGATCCGCTCATCGCGCTCGAGCCCATCTTCGAGCTCCTGGCCGTATCCGGCGTTCCGGTCGTTCCGGTCGTGCCCTGCGTCTGCGCGGCCGCGTGAGCCGATCCCAGCACGAGAGCCCCCGCCGCCGCCGCAGCCATGAAAAATGAAAGTTTCTTCGCCATCTGTTCCCCCTTAATTTTGGATGGACGCGGGGCCCCGATCCCTGCGAAAGAGGCCAAACCGCAATGAAAGAGGGGAGCAAAGGCGGTGCCACCTGAAATCGGGGTTGAGAGTTCAGAGTCGAGGGTTGAGAGTCCAAACGCCTGACGCTCAACCCTCCCTGGCAGGCAGATATCGCGGACACGACACCACGGGCTGCGGTGGATACTTTCGGAAGATCGGGCAGAAGAGGAAGACCGACCGCGACGTGCGGATGTATTTCGGGGGGGCCGCGCACGCATGACAGAGGCTGTCGGGAAAGGGGAGCGCCGCGGGATCCGGGGGGTCCCGCGGTCCTTCCTTTCCGGTCACGCTCGGCGGCCCGTCGCGGCGGCGTCGGCTAGCGCGGCGTCCTCGAGCGAATAGTCGGGCGCCGGCGCGCGGCTCTCGTCCTCCCACTCCGCGGTTTCCCGGAAGGCGGTCTCCGGAGGCGTGATCTCTCGCCAGTCGAGCTCCCGTCGGATCCGGGAGGTGTCGTAAGAGATCGGCTGGGCGGGATTTCCCGCGGCCGCGAGATGCGAGGGCAGCCGCGCTTCGTCGATCGCGACGACCTGCCCTTCCCATCCGAGCGCGCGGCCGAACGCCTCCGTCCGCTCCGCCATCGTCGGAGCCGTTTCCTCTCCCACGTTGTAAATGCGGCCGCGGGCCCTCTCCCGTGTCACCGCCAGTACGATCGCCTCCGCCACGTCGTCCACGTAGCCGTGCGTCCAGCGAAACGCGGCGTGTGCGCGGCCGAAGAGAATCGCGGGGCGGCGATCCGAGATCCGGCGCCAGGCCGCGCCGAAGCGATGCTGACGGTCTCCGGGACCGTACACCGCCGGAAGACGAAGGACGGTCCCCGGCATCGCGGGATCGGATTGCACGGCGTGCTCGACGAGGATCTTTTCGTAGTCCTGGAGATGATCGGGCAGCCCCGGTGTTCCCCGATACGGAAAGAGACTTTCCCGAAGAACCGAGTCTTCGGTGAGGGGCCGAGGGTCCGGAGGTCCGCTCTCACTGCCGGAGAAGACGCCGTAAGCGCGGTAGACGTCCCCGCTCGAGAGTGCGACCACGCGGCGGGCAATCCCGCGGAAAGTCCGCATCAGGGCGGAGGAGTCCGCCTCGCCGGTCGGCGCCATCGCGAGCACGACGTCCCACGCGAGCTCGGTCAGCTCGTCGGGGAAGGAGACGATCGGCGGGGCGGCGCCCGCGGCATGGACGTGCCGGACGCCGAACGGGAGGTTCGCCTCGTGCTCGCCGCGGTGGTAGACGGTCACCTGATGGCCGAGGTTGGACAGGCGCGTCACCACCCGAGGCCCGAGAAACCCCGTCCCGCCGACGACGAGGACACGCATTCCAGCAGAGCATAGCCGGGGAGCCGAAGAACCGATCTGGTTGACCGCGGAGTACGGCGGCCGTCTCGCTCCCGCTGGTCCCTCGGCTCCCGGGATAATGGCCTCTTGAACTCCGAGGAGACGAAGGCCGTCCTGACCGCCTTCTTCGACGCCCTCGCGCGGCGGGACGGCGACGCGGTCGCCGCCCTTTACGCCCCGGACGCGCGGTTCGAGGACGAGATCTTCCGGCTCGACGGCGCGGACGTTCCAAAGATGTGGAGGGCGCTCCTGCACGGATCGAAGACGCTCGAGGTCTCGTACACGATCGCGCGCGCCGGCTCGGGCAGCGGGACCGTCGAGTGGACGGCGCGTTACACGTACCCGGGCGGCGGCCCGGTCGTGAACGTCATCCTCTCAGAGCTCGATCTCGCGGGAGGAACGATCGTCCGCCAGCGCGACCGATTCGACTTCCCCCGCTGGGCCGCTCAGGCCCTCGGCCGCCCCGGCCGACTCCTCGGCGGCTTCGAATGGTTCCGCCGCGCCGTCTCGCGCAAGGCCGCCGCCCGGTTCGGCGTCCCCCCGAAACCCTGAGACGAGAGCCCGGGCGGATCGGGTCCGGCTCTCTCGTCAGCCTTTGAGCGTTTCACCGTTTCAGCGTTTCACCGTTTCGAAGCGGCGCTCTTTTCTTCGGCGATGAACCAGTCGACTTTGCGCTCCGCGAGATCGAGCGGGACGGCGCCGCTCGAAAGCAGCATGTCGTGGTACCGCCGCATGTCGAAGGCGGGACCGAGCGCCGAACGCGCCTTCTCGCGCAGCTCGACGAACTTGCGCATTCCCATCTTGTAGGCGAGGGCCTGCGCCGGCAGGTCGGACGAGTAGCGAAGCGTCTCGGTCGCGATCTCGGTCTCGGACTGGATGGTGTTGTCCCGCATGTACTGCATGGCCTTCTCGCGCGGCCAGCCGAGCAGGTTCATTCCGGTGTCGACGACGAGCCTCGAGGTCAGGAACGCGTCGAAGAGGAGGCGTCCTGCGAGATCGTAGGGATCCTCGTACATCCCCATTTCTCCCGCGAGGAACGAGGAGTACTCGCCCCATCCCTCGATGAACGCCGTGTAGGAGATCGCCGACTCCCGGCGCCACTGCGGAAGCTCCGGGTTTTCCTGCTGGAGGCTGATCTGCATGTGGTGGCCCGGCATCAGCTCATGCGAGATGAGCGACCCTGCGCCGATCAGGCTGCGGCCCTCGAGATGCGTCCCGTTGTACTTGTAGTAGCCCTTCGCGTCCTGGGGCGTCGGGACCTGGTAGTAGCCGAACGTCATCGAGGGCTCGAGCTGCGGCTCCAGGCGCTTGACCCCGAACGGAGCCTTCGGAGTGCGGCCGAAGAACTCGGGCAGCCTTTTCAGGATCCGATTCTGCGCGGACATCAGACGCTCGCCGACCTCGTCCGGGGTCTTCGCGTAGAAGCGCGGATCGTTCTTGAGCGACTTTCGGAACTCCGCGAGCGTGCCCTCGAAGCGGAGCTGCGCGCGGATGGCGTCGAGCCTCGCGTTCAACTGCTCCATCGCCTGGAGGCCGATCCGGTGGATCTCCTCCGGCGCCACGTCGAGAGTCGTCGTGCGCCGGACCATCGCGCGGTAGACCTCCGGCCCGCCCGGATATTGCCCGAGGCCGACGGAGGCGGGCGCCTTCGCGGCATATTCGCCGTTCAGATACTCCGTGAGCCGGCGGACGGCGGGACGGATCTCCTTCTCGATTCGCTGCGCGATCCTGCTGGAAACCGCCTCGCGGTCCGCCGGAGGAAGCGCCGCGAGACGGTCCGCTCCAACCGAAAACAGGTTGTCACCCTTTTCGCGCCCGGCGGCCTCGAAGGCGCCCGTCACGAGCGGGATCTCGGGCTTCGGCATCACGATCCCGCGCCGGGACTGTCCGCGCAGCTTCGCCTGCAGCGACTCGAGAAACTGCGAGTACTTCGAGAGCAGGTTCTCGTAGTGATCAGCGTCTTCCCGCGTCCGGAACGGGTGCGTGGAAAAGGCGCTCTGCGGGACGAGAAACTGAAGCGTATACGGCGTGGTTGGGAACGTCAGCCAGTAGCGCGAGGGGCCGTCCGCGAGCCACCGCGCCTCGCGGCGCAGCATCTCGAGCGAGATCTCTTCTTCGTGCGAGAGGTCCGAGACCCGCACCGCGCCGAGCTTCGCGAGAAGCGAGCGCCCGAACGCCGCGTCCTTTTCGGCCTTGTCAGGCGAGAGGTCCGGCAGCTCGTCGATGGGAAGCCCCTGCCGGATCCGCAGGGCGATGCTCTCCTTCTGCAGAAACCGGGAGTACTCGAGAGCCGCGTCGTTCAAGGCGGCTCTCGACCCGGCCGGCTTCTCCGGCGGGGCCGCCGCGGCGATCGGCAGACAGAGCGACAGGCCGACCAGGCATCCTGCCAGACGCAGAGAGATCTTCACGCGTTCCTCGCTTTCTGGAATTGGCCGGTCTTCAGGCGCCGGCGGTCCGGGACCGGCTCAGGGAGAAGAGGCGATCCGGCGCCCGCTCGCCGAGGACGGCGCGCGCGGCGATCTCTCCGACCGCCGGCCCGTGCTTGAACCCGTGGCCCGATCCTCCGCCGACGATCCACGCGTTTTCCGCGCCGGGGTGGCGGTCGATCACGAAGTGATGGTCGAGGCTGTTCTCGTACTGGCAGACGCGCGTTTCGAGAAGCGGCGCGTTGGCGAGCGCCGGAAATCGGCGCGCGATGAAGTCACGCGCGGACTTCAAACCCTCCGCCGACGCAATGCGATCCCCATCCGTCGGATCGAAGGGCGCGCCGCGACCGTCGTCGGCGATCTTGAACCCGCGGCGCTCGTTCCCGGGTATCCCGTAGAAGAAACGGGGCACCTCCACCCACACGGGAAACCGGTCCTCGTCGAAGCTGCGGTCTCCGGCGGGCGTTCCGAAATAGAAGACCTCCTGCCGGGTGGGCTGGATCGTCTCCCGGAGAAGCTCGGGGAAGATCTTCGGCAGCCACGGCCCGCAGGCAAAGACATACGCGTCCGCGGTCAGCGTCGTCGCGTCCGAGAGCTTCAGGCCGTCCAGACGCCCCGAGGCGATGGCGCCCGGCGTCACGGCGGCGACACGGTACGAGCCGCCGTCGGTCGTGAAACCCTCGACGACCTGCGCGCACGCGCGCCGGGCGAGAAGGTATCCGGCCTCCTTCTCGAACAGCGTCGAGGAGATCCCCGAAAAATCGATCCCGGGAAACCGCTTCGACGCCTCGGCAATCGCGAGCTCCTCGTACGCGAACCCGTTGTCCCGGAGGATCGGCAGAGACGACTTCACGTAAGCGCCGTCGTCTCCGACCAGCCAGAGCGCGCCGGTCCGCCGGTAGAAGGGGCGCTTCCAGCGGGCCTCGTACTCGTGCCACAGACGGAAGGCGCGCGCCGCCATCTCCGTGTAGATCCGGTCCGCGCCATACACGCCGCGGATGACGCGCGTTTCGCCCCCCGAGCTCGCACGCGCGTTGCCGGGACCCCAGGCGTCGAGCAGGGTGACGCGCGCGCCGCGGCGCAACAGCTCGGCCGCGGTGAAGCCTCCGAACGCCCCGGCGCCGACGACCGCCACGTGGAGCCGCTGGCCGGGCTTCCGTTTCAGCGGCTTCGCCGGCGCCGCGAACCGCGCGGTCGCGGCGGCTCCCGCCAGGGCGCCGATGAACGCGCGGCGGGAGAGAGGGGGTCGACTGGATTTGTTTGACATGAGCGGGGAAAAGTTATCAGTTTTCAGTTATGCGTTATCAGTTTTTCCCGGATCCCGTCCGCAGGGCGCGAGCCCGGGGACAATACTGACCACGGAGAACGGAGAACTCAAAACTCTATAATCCCGCCGCACTCGAACAAGGCCGCCCGCTCGAACAAGGAGTCCTGATGACGATGCGACCCGGTCTCCCTCTTTTCGGCTTCGCGCTCGGCGCCGTCCTCCTGCTGTCGCCGTTGCCTCTCGCGGCGCAGGCCGAGCGCGCACCCACGGCCGCCCCCGCTGACGAGGGCAAGGCGCCGGAAAAGGGAAGAACCGCGTCGGAGGAAAAACCGAAGGAGGAAAAGCCTTCGGTGACGCACCACGAGATCCGGGTCGACGGCCGGCCCTTCCGTTACACGGCGACCGCCGGCTACATGGCGATGAAGGACGAGGCCGGGAAGCACAAGGCCAACGTCTTCTATGTCGCCTATGTCCGGGACGGAGGCTCGTCCCGCCGGCCGATCACCTACACGTTCAACGGCGGCCCCGGGTCGTCGTCGGTCTGGCTGCACATGGGGGCCGTGGGTCCGAAGCGCGTCGTCATGGCCGACGACGGGCAGCCTCTGCCGCCGCCCTACCGGCTGGTCGACAACGAGGCGAGCTGGCTGTCGTTCACGGACCTCGTGTTCATCGACCCCGTGACGACGGGGTACAGCCGGCCGGCTCCGGGAGAAAAGCCCGAGCAGTTCCACGGCGTCGAGGAAGACGTGCAGTGGGTCGGCGACTTCATCCGGCTCTGGACGACGCGCAACGCGCGCTGGGCGTCACCGAAGTTTCTCGCGGGCGAGAGCTACGGCACGACGCGGGCGGCGGGGCTCTCCGGGTACCTGCAGGAGCGGCATGGGATGTACCTGAACGGGATCGTGCTGATCTCGAGCATCCTGAATTTCCAGACCGCCGACTTCAACGTCGGCAACGACCTGCCCTTCGTGACGTTCCTGCCGACGTACACGACCACCGCCTGGTACTACAAGAAGCTCGCGCCCGAGCTGCTCGCCAACTTCCAGAAGACGGTGGACGAGGCGCGACAGTTCGCCTCGACGGAATATGCGCAAGCCCTGATGAAGGGAGCGCGGCTGCCCGAGGCCGAACGGAAGGCGATCGTTCAGAAGTTGGCTCGCCTGACCGGACTCTCGCCGGCCTTTCTCGAGGCATGCGACCTGCGCGTCACGCTCCCCCGATTCACCAAGGAGCTCCTGCGCGACCAGCATCGCACCGTCGGCCGCCTGGACAGCCGTTTCCAGGGGATCGACCGCGACTCGGGAGGCGAGCGGAGCGACTACGACCCGAGCATGGCCGCGATCCGCGGTCCGTACGGCGCGACGGTCAACGACTACATCCGCACGGAGCTCAAGTACGAGAATGACCTGCCGTACGAGCTCCTGACGGGCCGCGTCCGGCCGTGGAACTACGGCAACGCGCAGAACCGGTACGTGAACGTCGCGGAGACGCTGCGCGACGCCATGAGCCAGAACCAGGCCCTGAAGGTGTTCGTCGCCGCCGGATACTACGACTTCGCGACGCCGTTCTTCGCGGCCGAGTACACGATCGACCACCTGGGCCTCGATCCCGCGCTGCGAAAGAACGTCACGCTCCAGCACTACGAGGCCGGCCACATGATGTACATCCATAAGCCGTCGCTCGTGAAGCTCACGGCGGATGTCGCGGCGTTCTACGGCGCGGCCGGGGGACGGGAGTCGAGCGTCGAGCGTTGAGCGTTGAGCGTTCGATTCCCGATCCAGTTGACCGCGGAGTCCCTTGGCCCTCTCGCTCCCGCCGGTCGGTCGGCTCCGGTCAGTTGACCGTCTCTTCCTCGGTCTCGTCGTCCGGCGACGCCGACGCGTGGTGGTGGATCATCTTCCAGTCGCCGTCCTCCCGCGCGAAGAGATTCGTCGCCTGCATCCGCGCCGCCGCATCCGGGCGCGTGGATCCGAACGGGCGGATCACCTCGACGCACGACACCCAGGCCATCTCGCCCGAGATGACGATGCGCACGTCTTCACACGTCACCGTCCAGGGCCGCGAGCTTTCGAAGATGTTCTCCCAGGAACGGCGGATTTCGCGCCAGCCGTCGAGCCGGTGCCAGCCCGGGTGAATGCAGCTCGCCGTCTCTGAGTGCGACCACACGAGGTCGATCGCGGACAGCTCGCGCGCTTCGAGCGCTCGATAGAACGCCAGGTTCGCGGCGGCGACGGCGGTCTCCTGGGGCGTATCGGGCAGAGTCACGCGAGCCCCGCGAAAGCGGAGAGATCGGCATTTCCTCCGGACACGACGGCCACGACGCGCGCGCCGGGTGCGAGACGGACCCGCCCGTCGAGCAGCGCCGCCGTCGCGGCGGCCCCCGATCCCTCGACGAAGAGCTTGGCCCGGGTCGTGAGCAGGCGCATGCCCTCGCGGATCGCCTCTTCGGAGACGGTCACGATCTCGACAGCCGCCTCGCGGACGATCTCGAGCGGCAGTGCGCCGACGAAGGGCGGGGTCATGCCGTCGGCCAGCGTCCCGGACGGCCGCGCGACGTTGACCGGTCGTCCCGCCGCGATCGCCGGCCCGAGACCGGGCCCCGCCTCGAGCTCCACGGCGACGACGCGGACGTCCGGGCGCAGCTGGCGGAGGGCCGACGCCATGCCGCCGAGAAGACCTCCGCCGCCGACGGGCACCACGACGACATCCGCATCGGGCATGTCCTCCAGGATCTCGAGAGCCGTGGTTCCGGCGCCGGCGAGCACCACCGGATCGTCGAACGGGTGCACGAAGGTCGAGCCGCGCTCTTCACGCACCTCGTTCAAGCGGTCGAAGAGCGTCGCCCGGTCCTCGTGAAGGATCACCTCGGCGCCATAGCCGACGACGGCCTCGATCTTGGCGCGCGGAGCGCCGGTGGGCATCACGACCGCGCACGCGCAACCGGCGATGCGCGCCGCCCACGCCACCGCCTGGGCGTGATTGCCGGCGGACACGGTGACGAGCCCGCGCGCCCTCTCGGCGTCCGTCAGCGAGAGGACCTTGTTCAGCGCGCCGCGGGGTTTGAACGACCCCGTCTTCTGGAAGCTCTCGCATTTCAGGTGCAGAG
>JALYUA010000185.1 GCA_030854005.1 Acidobacteriota bacterium | reverse complement strand
TAGAGATTAAGAGTCTCTTGCTCTACCAATTGAGCTAACGGCCCACGGAGCGCGGAGGATATGCGATCGGGACCGCCCAGGCAACCCACAAGTCGGGAACTCAGGACGGAAGCTTGAGCCTCATCCCCCGCCGACGAATTCCACGACCTCGAGGACGTCGCCCGCGATGAGAGGAGTGGACGCGTACAGCGCCTTCGGGACGATCTCGCGGTTGCGCTCGACCGCCACGCGCGGGGTCTGGATCTCGAGCCTTTCCAGCACGGAGGCGACCGACGCGCCCTCCGGCAGATTCAGTTCCTCGCCATTGACCCGCACACGGACCGCGCTCAATTCTTCCTCCGCACGGGAAACTTGAACTCGGTGCTGCCGATCGGAGAGCTCACCCGGATGACCACCGCGGCCGCTCCTTCGCCGAACGCCGGCACGGCGACCGAGATCGGGCACATCCCGTCTGACGCGGTCTTTCCCTGGAACACGACCGCGGGCTTCGAGACGGTCGAGAGGATCCGGATCTGCACCGCCGCGCCCGCGACCGGCTGCTTCGAGAGAGACGACACGGCCTTCATCCGGAGGGCCGTTTCCTTTCCAGAGATGAACTCGGGAACCGGAGAAAACGAGCAGTCGATCTGGTCGTGGGCGAGCTCGGAGGCGAGGTAGTCGAGGATCACCTGGTCGAGAGTCCGGTCGCCGGGCGCGTTCTGGTCCGATTCCTCCGACTCGCCGAGCGCATTCTCATCGTCGGATGCCGCGGAAGGACTCTTGAGCGCGCCGTTCGGGCCGTCGAAGCGGCCCCGCTGGATCGCGGCGATCATCGTCCGGTGCTGCTGCTCCATCAGCTCCTGCACCGCCTTGTCGTCCCGCCCCTCCTGCACGACGTCCGCGTAGGAAGTCTTGCGCGTCGCGAGGATCTGTCCCCCGACGTAGATGAGCGATTCGATGTGCGGGGACGTGTCGCCTTTGTCTTCCGTCTGGATGTGGAAGACGCGGTTGTTGTGCTTGACGTCCGTGTTGTAGCCGGTGATCACGCGGCGGGATTGTAACGTGGGCCCCGCGCCCGTCCGGATTCAGACGAGCCCGAACGCCACCGTGAAGAGGCGCAAAACTACGCCGGCGGCGGCGTGGCCGCCGGCGTCACCTTCTTCGGATCCTGCCGCCGGAAAACGAGCCGTGTCCTGTGGCCACCATCCTTCTGGACGGTCATGGTCTCGCGCACCCAGACCTGCCGGTCGTCGGACAGCCGCCAGACGCTCCGCTGGACGGCCGCCCGCGGGTTCTCGTCCGTGCCGGCGACCACTTCGAGCCAGAGGGACTTCGCGTCGTTGCCCCATTTCGCGGTCAGGGTTCCCCGCTCCTTGCCGAGCGCCTTCTCATACGCGCGGCCGTCGACGACGACCTCTTCCGCCAGGACACGCGCCCGCGTGTTTCCGAGAGGCTGAATCCAGAGGCGATCTCCCGACTGCGTGACCTGAAGGACCGCGTTTTCCATCCTCTGCGAGCCGAGCGAACTGCTCTTCGAATCGAGCTCCCAGATGCCGGTGAAATCCGTCTGGCTCCCGTGCGCTCCGGGACGCGCCGGACGCGGCGTGCGTTTCTTCGCCGGCGTGTCGGGGGCGGCGGGCAGGGGCGCAGCGAGAAGAAGGGCCGCCAGCGCCGGCGCCGCCGCGGCGCGCCTCCACCCGATCACGCGCGGGCCGCCTTTTTCGCCTGCCCGAAGATCCGCCGGAGAAACTGTCCGGTCGCGGAAGCGCGCACCGCGGCGACCGCCTCGGGCGTTCCCTCCGCGATGATCTGGCCGCCGCCCTCGCCCCCCTCGGGACCGAGGTCCACGATCCAGTCGGCCGTGCGGATGACGTCCAGATTGTGCTCGATGACGATCACGGTGTTGCCCTTCTCGGTGAGCGACTTCAGGACGCCGAGCAGCTTGCGGATGTCGTCGAAGTGCAGGCCCGTCGTCGGCTCGTCGAGCAGATAGAGGGTGCGGCCCGTCGACCGCCGTGCGAGCTCCTTGGCGAGCTTGACGCGCTGCGCCTCCCCGCCCGAAAGCGTCGTCGACGACTGCCCGAGCTGGATGTAGCCGAGCCCGACCTGGACGAGAGTCCGGCAGATGTTCGCGATCGAGGGGATGTTCTCGAAGAGCTCGAGAGCCTGCTCGGCCGTCAGCGCGAGGATCTCGGCGATCGACTTCCCCTTGTAGTGGACCTGCAGCGTCTCGCGGTTGTAGCGCTTCCCCCCGCAGACGTCGCACGTGACGTAGATGTCGGGCAGGAAATGCATCTCGATCTTGATCTGGCCGTCGCCGCTGCACGCTTCGCATCGCCCGCCCTTGACGTTGAAGGAAAAACGGCCCGGCGCGTAGCCGCGGGCGCGCGCCTCGGGCGTGCGGGAGAGAAGCTCGCGGATCGGGTTGAACACGTTCGTGTAGGTCGCGGGATTCGAACGCGGGGTGCGGCCGATGGGCGACTGGTCGATGTTGATGACCTTGTCGATCTCCCAGAGCCCCTCGATCTTGTCGTGGCGGCCGGGCCGGTCCGACGCCCCGTGGAGCGCGCGGGCCAGCGCCTTGTAGAGAATGTCGTTGACGAGCGTCGACTTCCCCGACCCGGAGACTCCCGTCACCGCCGTCATGACGCCCAGCGGGAATCGCACGTCCACGTTCTTCAGATTGTGCTCGCGCGCTCCCTTGACGACGAGCGCCTTGCCGGAGCCGCCGCGCCGCGCCGTCGGAATCGGGATCTCGATCTCGCCCGAGAGGTACTTCGCGGTGAGCGATTCCGGGAACTCCGAGAGCTCGTCCGGCGTCCCCTGCGCGACGATACGGCCGCCGTGCACGCCGGCGCCCGGGCCGAGGTCGATGACCCAGTCCGCCGAGCGGATCGTCTCCTCGTCGTGCTCGACGACGACAACGGTGTTCCCCAGGTCGCGCATCGAGATGAGGGTGTCGATCAGCTTGCGGTTGTCGCGCTGGTGCAGCCCGATCGACGGCTCGTCGAGGACGTAGAGCACGCCCATGAGCTTCGAGCCGATCTGCGTGGCCAGACGGATGCGCTGCGACTCGCCGCCCGAGAGCGAGGCGGAGCCCCTCGACAGATTGAGGTAGCCGATGCCCACGTTCGAGAGAAACCCGAGACGGTCCCGGATCTCCTTCAGGATCTTGCCGGCGATCTCTCGCTCCCGGGCGGTCAGCGCGAGATCGTCGAAGAAGGTGATGGAGTCCGAGATCGTCACGCAGGCGATCTCGTCGATCGAACGGCCCCCGACCTTGACCGCCAGCGCTTCCGGCTTCAACCGCCGCCCCTGGCACGCGGGACACGGCTCCGCGGACATGTACGCCTCGAGCTCGAAACGATTCTCGGGATTTTCCGTCTCGCGGTAGCGGCGCTCGAGCATCGGGATCAGCCCCTCGAACGAAGAGCGCCAGTGATACTCGCCCCTCTCCGCAACGTAGGAGAACTTGATCTCATCTTCTCCGGAGCCGTAGAGGATCACGTCGCGCGCGGCCTTGGGGATCTTCGAGAAGGGCTGGTCGAGCCGGAACTTGTAGTGCTTCGCGAGCGTCGCCATCTGCCGCGACCGCCAGTTCGTCGAGCCGGGCTTCAGAATCGCGATCGCTCCGTCCTGGATCGACTTGTCCGGCGCCACGACGACGCGCTCCGGGTCGGCCTTGAGAATCGTTCCCAGGCCCGAGCAATCGGGGCACGCGCCATAGGGGGAGTTGAACGAGAACAGGCGTGGCGTGATCTCCGTCAGCGACGTGCCGCAGTCCGGGCACGCGTAGTTGGCGGACAGGACCTCCTCCGGGCCGTCGGCGACCGACAGGGTGACGAGCCCTCCGGAAACGCGCGTCGCCGTTTCGATCGAGTCGGCCAGGCGCTTCCGATATTCCTCGTCCGCCGGGGGCTTGGCCACGAGGCGGTCGACGACGAGCTCGATCGTGTGCTTCTTCTGCTTGTCGAGCTCCGGAGGATCGTCGAGATCCACGTAGTCGCCGTCGATGCGCGCCCGGAGGAACCCTTCCTTGAGCATTTCCGCCATCTGCTTCTTGTACTCGCCCTTCTTTCCGGAGACGTACGGCGCGAGCACGACGAAGCGGCTTCCCTCCGGGAGGCGCAGCGCGCGGTCGACCATCTCCTGGACCGTCTGGGCCTGGATGGGGCGGCCGCACTTCGGGCAGTGGGGCTTGCCAATCGACGCGTAGAGGAGGCGAAGATAGTCGTAGATCTCGGTCACGGTCCCGACCGTGGAGCGCGGGTTCTTCGACGTCGTCCGCTGCTCTATCGAGATCGCCGGAGAGAGCCCCTCGATCGAGTCGACGTCGGGCTTCTCCATCTGCTCGAGAAACTGCCGGGCATAGGCGGAGAGCGACTCCACGTATCGCCGCTGTCCCTCGGCAAAGATCGTGTCGAAGGCGAGCGACGACTTGCCCGAGCCCGAGACACCCGTGATGACGACGAGCCGGTTGCGGGGGATGTCGCAGTTGACGTTCCGGAGATTGTGCTGGCGAGCGCCGCGGATTCGGAGGAATTCCATGGGAACCGGAGATTCTAATCCAGCTGTCTGCTCTCAGCCGTCAGCCGTCAGCGGAGGCCACGCCGGGTGCCTCCCGCCTCCCGCCTACCCCCTGCCGCCTTGCGCCTCGCGCAGGATCCCGAGGATCACGGTCGTCGCGCCGTTCAGGATGAACTGGACCCCGATCACGACCGTCACGAGCCCCATGATCTTGGACACCACGCGCTGACCCGTCCTTCCCATCCGCCCCTCGACGGACGGCGCGATCATCAGGACCCCCAGCGTGACCAGGAGGCTCGCGCCGAGCGCGATCGCGAGGGCCACGCGGTGAGGCGCGTCCTGCGCCTGGCCGACGAGCACCATCGTCGCGGAGATGGCTCCCGGCCCGGCGATCACCGGGATTCCCAGCGGGACGATCGACGGATCGAGCTTCTCGGCGTCGTCCGCGGTGACGTGCTTCTCGCTCTCTTCCATCGAGCGAAACGACATCGTGGTGAACAGAACGCCTCCCGCGATCTGAAACGCCGGGACCGTGATCTGGAAGAACGAAAAGATGGCGCCGCCCGCCGCCGCGAAGACCGCCAGCACGGCGAGCGCCGCCAGGCAGGCGCGCAGCGCCGTCCTCCGCCGCTCGGCGGGCGTGCCTCCGGTCAGAGTGACGAAGATCGGAGCGGCCGAGATCGGATTGATGACCGAAAAAAGAGACGAAAACGCCAGGAAAGCGAACTGCAGGACCTCTTTCGAGTACGTCATGAAGCTCCCTCTGAGGCGTCTGTGCGCCACGCCCGTCGACGCTCGACCGCACTCTATCTGCCGACTCGATCGGCTGACGGTTCGACGACGTGAGCGAGACGAGCACCCAATGGCCGATAACTGATAGCTGAGAGCTCAGAGCTCAGAGCTGACAGCTCCACAAGGGGCTATAATTCCTGCTCTCGAAATAAACAAAATGCCCGCGCTGAAAGTGCTGATCGTGGACGATTCCGCGGCCGAAGCGGAGCGAACGCTCGAAGAGCTTCGACGGGGAGGCTACGCCGTCGCGTTCGAGCGCGTCACGACGCCGGAGGAGATGGAAGCGGCCCTGGCCCGGGAGCGGTTCGAGCTCGTCCTCTCCGACTTCGAGCTCGAGGCGTTCGGAGCGCTCGCCGCCCTCTCGATCCTGAGGGAGCTCGACATCGACGTTCCGTTCCTGATCGTGTCGAGCACGATCGGCGAGGAGACCGCCGTCCGCGCGATCAAGGCGGGCGCGCACAACTGCATCACGCACGACGCGCTGGCCAGGCTCTGCCCCACCGTCGAGCGTGAGCTGAGGGAGGCGCAGATCCGGCGGGAGCGGCGGCTGGCGCGAAAGGCGCTGCGGGAAAGCGAGAGCCGGTTTCGCACACTCGCGGAGACGGCGTCCGATGCGATCCTGACGGTCGGCGACGACGGCCGGATCCTCTACGTGAATCGCGCCGCCGAGCCGATCTTCGGGCACCCCATGTCCGCTCTCATCGGCGAGCCGCTTTCGAT
>JALYUA010000181.1 GCA_030854005.1 Acidobacteriota bacterium | reverse complement strand
AGTCGCGGCTCGAGTGGCCGATGGCACCCGGGATGCTCTTTCTGCCCTCAGTCAACCAGGGGAAAAGCGGCTCTGAACGAAGGGAGGAATCCTTTGAGGTTTTTGCGCCTCGCACCGGTTCTCATCCTGACGATGCTCGCGAGTGGCTGCGACGAGAGGTCCACGTTCTTCGACCAGAACTCGAAGATCAAGCTGATCGAGATCTCCGGGATGGTCGACAACGCGGAGGGCTCTCCGACCATCCTCCGGGTCGGCTTGTCTCTGGATGGCAGGGAGATCCGGAGCATTCCCCTGGCGGAGGCCTCGAGTCACATCGCGATTTCCGCGAGCACCGCCGGGGATAGAGGCCACCACACACTCGTCATCGTCATCGCCGACCAGACGAGCTCGCCGGTCAACTACCGCGTCTCCGGCCTCCAGGTCGCATACGTGGATGCCTTCCTGTTCGGCGGCTCTGGATCCACGCTCGCTCGCACGGTCCTGCCCGACAGAGCGGAGCTCGTCTCGTCCGGCCAGGGGATCTCGTATTCCTTCGACCTCTGATCGAGCGACGTTCACCGGGCCGGAATCCCGAACCGAATCTCGACCTGCCGAAAAAGAGGAGTCTTCTCATGCGTACCCGAACCTCGGTCCTTCTCGGGATCCTTTTCACCGCGACACTGGCCAGCCCGGCTCGAGCCAAAGAGCCCGACGCGCCCGGAAGCGCTAAGAAGCTCACCGTAATGCGCCGACCTCCCGCCCGCGATCGGCGCAATTCTGAGCGGCGATCCCGATCAGATTCCGCCGGCGGTCTCGCAGGTGTGGGCCAACGTCCAGGCGACCGACTTCAATCTGCGGGCTCAGGCGCGAGGCGTTTTCACCGATTTCACCGTCGCGGCACACGGATCGTCGGGGCGAAGCCGGCGGACAGAATCAGAGGCCTCTGGCCATCCGACCACGCCGGCGTCGTCGTGATGCTCGGCGGACAGGACCGCGGCGAGGACGACGGGCCGGGCGACTGAGACGGCCGCGTCGGTAGGTGACGGGCGTCGAGTCTTCGGAGGGAAGGCCCGCGATCGAGCCGGCGGTGTGGGAAAAATGGTGCGCCCGCCGCGATTCGAACGCGGGACCTTTAGCTCCGGAGGCTAACGCTCTATCCGGACTGAGCTACGGGCGCAGAAAAGAGCTGTCTTGGGGTGAGTGGAGGGATTCGAACCCTCGACATCCAGATCCACAGTCTGGCGCTCTAACCGGCTGAGCTACACCCACCGTCGGGTCGGGCAGCATATCCGCAACGGCGGAAAGGGGTCAAACGCTAGCCCCCGCGCCTCGCCGGGTCTCCCGATGGTCTCGATCGCCACTAAAATCCGCGACGGCAAGGAGACGAGCTCATGGCCAAGGTCCCGCAGCCTCCCGACCCGGCCGACAAATCAGCTGAGACCCCGGCTCTGGCCGACGTCATAGAACGCAACATCCGCACGGTCGCCCGGCAGCATCTCGAGGCGCGCCAAAATCGCGGCGTCTCCGAGCGTATCGCCGACGCCATCACGGCTTTCTCGGGACGGATGCTGTTCGTCTATCTGCACGTGGCCTGGTTCGCCCTTTGGATTCTCGCCAACACCGGGCACCTGGGTGTACCGGCTTTCGACCCGTTTCCCTACGGACTGCTGACGATGATCGTTTCGCTGGAGGCCATCTTTCTTTCGACCTTTGTCCTGATCAGCCAGAATCGTCTGAGCGAGGACGCCGACCGCCGCGCTCATCTGGACCTTCAGATCGGGCTCCTGACCGAGCACGAGCTGACCCGCGCGCTTCAGATGCTCGACGCGGTTCAGGACAAGCTCGGCATCGAGAACGACGCCGACACCGAGCTGGCGCAACTGGAGATGGAAACGCGCCCGGAAGACGTTCTCGCCGAGATACAGCGAGTCGCGCGCCAGGTGCGGGCGAACCCGAAGCGCCCGCGGACGACCCCCAAAGGATGAAGGTGCGCCTCATCCCGACGCGCTTCGGCAGGCAGAAAGGGTGGGGACAGGCGACAGCCGCGTTGCTCCTGGTGCTGACAGCGGCCCGCTGCGGGCGCAAGGACGACCGATCGGTCGCCCGGGCTGCGGCGGTTACCCCGAACTCGGGCGAGAGCGCGGACGTTGCGGCGAGGGATCACCGGCCCGCGGCGGGAGGGCGGGCGCCGGTCCTCTGGCTCGGCATGGACGGGCTCGACTGGGAGCTTCTCGACCGTCTCGCGGCCGACGGCACGATGCCCAACTGGAAGCGTCTCGCCTCCGAAGGCGCGACCGCGCGCCTGACGAGCTTCGTGCCGATCATCTCGCCGATCCTCTGGACGACCGCGGCCACCGGCGTGGCGCCGGACGTCCATCGGGTGCTGGACTTTCAGGAGACGGATCCGAAGACGGGCGCCAAGGTCCCCATCTCCGGCCTTTCCCGCGCCGTCCCGGCCGTCTGGAACCTCGCGTCGGCGGCGGGCCGGAAAGTCGGCGTCGTCGGATGGTGGGCGACCCACCCCGCCGAACAGGTGAACGGCTTTTTCGTCTCCGACCATGCGAGCCCGATCCTCTTCGACCGGCTGCCTCTCGCCGGAGCGGCGTATCCGGCGTCGCTCGAATCCGGGATCGCGCAGGTCCAGGCCCGCGAGGGGCACGTCTCCGATGCGGACGTCGCCCGCTTCGTAAACGCGCCGGCGGCGGAGATAACGTCCGCGCGCGCGGGCTCGGCCGGACTCGAGAACCCGATCGTCGCCCTCTCCCGGATCCTCTCCGCGACTCGCGTTTCCCACCGCGTCGCGCGAGACCTCTATGACCGCGACCGGCCGGACCTCCTCGCGCTCTACCTCGAAGGCACCGACGAGGTGGCGCACGTTTTCGCGGCCATGACGCCTCCCAGGCTCTCTTGCGCGTCCGACGCGGACCTCGCGCGTTACGGAAGCGTCGTCGCGCGGTACTACGGCGAGGTCGACCGTCTCCTCGGGCAGTGGATGCGCCGCGCGTCCGAGGACGGTGCGACGCTGATCGTGCATTCGGACCATGGCTTCAAGTGGGGAGCGGACCGTCCCTGCGGGCTCGCGTCGGGCAACTGGAGCACGGCCGCCTTCTGGCACCGCCTGGACGGCGTCTTCGCGGTCTGGGGCGCGAGAGCGCAGCCGGGTCCGCGCGGCGAGGCGAGCCTGTTCGACGTCGCGCCGACGGTGCTCTCCCTTCTCGATCTTCCCGCGGACAGGCGCATGACTGGAAAAGCGGCGCGATTCGCTTTTCGCGACCTCCCGTCTCTCGCTCCGGCAGATCTCTTCCGCGGCGTCGAAGTGCGGCATGTCGCGGCGGCCCCGATGACGCCCGGGGAGGCGAACGAGTACGCGAAGAAGCTCCTGGCCCTGGGGTACCTGACCGGCAGCGAGACGAGGCCCCTGGCGCCGACCGGCGGCGACCGCCCGGGGATGACGGAAGGCGCCTGGAACAACCTCGGTCTGTACCTTCGCGACACGGCGTCGAAGCCGGCAGAAGCCCGGGCCGCCTTCGAGAAGGCGCTCGCGCTGCGACCCGACTACTACGCGCCGATGTACAACCTGGCCGTGCTGGCGCGGGGAGAGGGGCGCACGAAGGCGGCGGAGGACTGGCTCCTCCGCTCCCTCGCCGCGGTACGCGATGCCCCGGACAGGGCGGTGCTCGGCTGGTCCCACGAGTACCAGCAGGCCGGGAAGGCCGCGGCGGCCCGGTCGCTTCTCGAGAGGGCCGCCGCCGCGTATCCGAAGAGCGAGGAGATCGCGCGCGACCTCGCCCTGCTACTGTCGCGCTCGCGAGACTGCCGCGAGGCGGAGAGCGTGCTCGGCCGCTTCGATCCCGGATCCACCGATCCGCGGACGTACAACACTCTGGCGCTCATAGAAACGTGTCTCGAGAACCGCGCGGCGGTCGTCCGGCTGCTCACCCGGTCGCTCGCCTTGAAACCCGACCAGCCGGAGGTCGCGCGCTCACTCTCGATGGCGCGGCGCGAGAAGCTTCCCTCGCGATAAAGAAAACGCCGGGGGCTCGATGCCCCCGGCGTTGGATTCAAAGCGGGCCGCTTAGAAGGTGAAGGTCCCCGTCGCCAGGAACCGTCGTCCGGAAGCGTAACTGGTCGCCTTGCCGAAATTCGGATTCGGGATCGTGTTCCCGGTGTTCGTGAACAGGACCTTGTCCACCGAAAGCGCCGGCTGCGCGTTGAAGACGTTCAGGAGCCGTCCCTCGAGTCGCAGATTTCCTATACCCCCGAGAGGGATGTTCTGAGCGACCAGGAGATCGAGATTCGTCCAGGAGGGCAGGCGCCGGGCCCCCGCGTCCTCGACGTACTGGTACGGAACGCCGTAGACCGGGTCGTACTGCTGAGCCTGCCAGGGGCGGCCGCTCTGAAAGCGCAGGTATCCGCCGATGGTCGTGTTGGTGGGCAGAATGTACGAACCGAACAGCTTCGCGACGTGCGTGCGATCGCCTTCCAGAATCCCGTTGCGGTGCGGATCTTCCACGTTGTTGCCCGGGCCGTCCTCGATGTACGAGGAGGCGTAGAAGAGCTGGCTCGCGTAGTCGAGGTCCCAGTTTCCTTCCAGCCGTGAGAGCGTGTAGGAGAGGTCCGCCGTCCACCGCGCGCTCGCGCCCGTCTTCCGGACCTCGATCGTCGCGGCGCGGTAGCGGCGCTTCTCATTTTTCAGGTTGCCGTATCGGAAGCTGCCCGGGTTCAAGTCCGTGAAGTTGTTGCCGGTTGCGGCGAAGTCTTCGATGACGTCGAGAGTCTTGCGATACATGCCCCACGCCTCGACCGAGAAGCCCTGTCCGAGCGGGCGGGCGTAGCCGACCAGGTACTCGTCGGTGTACGTCGGGTCGATGGTCGGGAGAACTCGTTTGTCCAGCTGGTTCGACCGAACGACGTTCTGGATCACCGCTCCATTGTTTCCGTTGATGAAAGCGTCTACCCGGAACAGGCGGATCGGCGACGCGGCGCGGGAGATGGACTGGTTGTCGAGATTGTCGTAGCGGCCGAAGTTCGCGTACACCTTGTCATGCGCCGTCTGGTCGATCTCGTAGGAGACGCCAACGCGCGGCTGAAACTGCTTGGACCAGGGAAGCGTGAGCGTGTCGCGGTAGGTGCAGGCGCCCTGCACAGATCCGACGCTGCAGTCCGGCACGGTCGTCGAGTTCGAGACCAGGTAATTTCCGCTCATGAAGATGAAGGTGCCGCCCGACGGGATGTACTTGTCCTGGTTGACGAGAACGCCGAGGTTCACGGTCAGGTGATTCCAGGTCATCGAGTCCTGGGCGAAGAGGCCGTAGGTGCGCGCCTTGGAGACCTGCGGCGGCTGGTCGGGGCTGTAGCGCGCGCGGAAGCAGGGGCGGATGCCGTTGCAGCTGCCGCTCGTGGAGGTCGTGATGAGTCCCCACCCGTTGGCGATCCGGGCGAGCTCTTCCTTGTTCGCGCTGTAGGTTCCGCCGACGCGGACGTCGTGGCTCGCTCCGAAGAAGCTGCCGAGATAGCTGGCGGTCAGCCTGTACTCGTCGCGGAAAAAGTCGTCGTTGTTCGTCGCGTATTGCGTCCCGCCGACGGTCGAACCGTTCGGCAGCGTGAAGTTGCCGACCAGCTGCGGGTTGGTCACGTTGAACGCCGGCAGGAAGCCGAAGCTCGTGATCGGGGTGGCGCCGTTGTGATTCTCATTGTGGTTGAACTTGGCCTCCACGTTGAACTTCGAGTTCACGGTCCAGAACCAGGAAGCGACGGCGATCCGGTCGATCTCCTTCGGGTTGTCGCCGGTGCTCGCGGCTCCGGTCGAGCCGATGTCGGCGTTGGTCTGCTTGACGCCGCGATAGCGGAACGAGCCCTCCAGGAGCTGGTTCGACATCGGCGTTGCGGTGACCTTCGCGAAGTACTCGTTGATGTCCAGTTTCCCCTCGGGCAGCGAATTGGGTGTGCCCGCGCCCCCGACCGGATTGAACCGGTTGAAGCGATCCTTCTCGGTCGAGCGATAGAGATTGGCGGAGCCATAGAAGAAGAGGTGGTCGGGCAGGATCGGCCCGCCGACGCTGGCGCCCGGCCGGAGCCGGTTGAACTCGCTCGTCAGATTCGGGTCCTTGCTCTTGGCCTCCAGGCCCGAGGGCTGGTACTCGAGACGCACATCGCCATGAAAATTGTTGGTCCCGGATTTCGTGACGCCATTGACGAGAAATCCGCCCGTGCGGCCGGACTCCGCCGTGATCCCGCCGCGGGTGATGTTCACTTCCTGGATGTCGAGCTCCGCGAAGTCCTGGAAGAGGTCCGCGAAGAACGGATTCGTGACGTTGACGCCGTCGTAGAGGAACTGGTTGTCCTGGCGTCCCCCGCCCGCGTTGAAGCCGGGGTTCGTGTTCGAGATCGCGACTCCGGAATCCGCGACCCCCGGCGCGAGTTGCATCGTGCCGGCGAACGTGCGGGCGAGCGGGAGCTTTTCGATCGTGGCCCGCTCCGTGACGTTCGAGATGGTCGTCGACTTCGTATCGACCTCCGGCGTCGCCGCGGTGACGGTCACCTCGGCGGTCGCCGTCGCACGGAGAACGGCGCGGACTTCCGTCTCTTTGGAGAGCGAGACCACGACGTCCTGCTGGAAGATGCCCATACCGCTCAACTCGGCCCGAAGACGATAGGTCCCGGGAATGAGACCCGAGAACTGAAAGCCGCCGTCTCCCTGGCTGGTCGCCGAGCGGCCCAGGGGCATGTTCGGGCTCGTGATCGTCACGGTCGCGCCGGGGATGGCGCCGCCCTGTCCGTCACGGACCCATCCGGAGATCGCTCCCGTCGTCTGAGCGTGAACGAGCGGGACGGCGAGCGCAAAACATGCGATCGCAACCCACAATGATCGAAGCCGCATAGCCTGTCTCCTTCTAATCGGGCGGGGCGCCCGCAAACGATCTCGAATCATGGAAAGACGTTGAGAAACAGCGTCACAATCGCGCCGATTTTACTCTCGTTCTAAACGGACCAGGTCCTCGAAAGTTTCACGGCGCCGGACGACGCGGAATCCATTGGATTGGACCATCACTTCGGCGGCCCGGTTTCGAAAGTTGTAGTTCGAGGACATCGCAAAACCGTAGGCCCCGGCGTCGAGGATCGCGAGCAGGTCTCCCTCCGCCGGCGACGGCAGAACTCGGTCCCGCGCGAAGAAATCGCTCGTCTCGCAGATGGGGCCGACGACGTCCGCCACCAGGGGGGCACCGACGGGTGGGGCGACCGATTCAATGGGATGGATCGCTCCGTAGAGCGGCGGCCGGAGCAGGTCGTTCATTCCCGCGTCCGTGATCACGAACTCTTTCCCACCATTCGTCTTCCTATAGAGCACCCGGGTCACGAGGGCGCCGGCCGGCCCGACGATGGCGCGCCCGGGCTCGATCAAAACTCTGAGCGGCAGTCCCCGGAGCGGCGGGAGCACGGCGGCCGCATACGCCTCGGGAGACAGGCCCGGCGTACCGCTTTCCCCGGTGCCGATCCCGCCGCCGACGTCCAGAGTCTCGAGGCCGAAGCCCTTCTCCAGAAGCCGCGAGGCGAGGAGTGCGAGCTCGCGGGCTGTCTCGGCGAGCGGCGCGGGGTCGCCGATCTGGCTTCCGATGTGCGCCTGGATCCCTGTCATGCGGACGCCCGGGAGCCGGCGCCCGGTTTCGTAGAGGTCGAGCGCCCGGGCGATATCGACGCCGAACTTGTTGTGCTTCAAACCCGTCGAGATGTACGGGTGCGACTTCGGGTCGATGTCGGGGTTGACGCGGACTGCGACCCGGGCCGCCGCGCCGAGCGCGGTTGCGGCAGCCGAGATCTTTTCGATCTCCCTCTCAGACTCCGCGTTGAAGGCGAGAATCCCGGCCCCGGCCGCGAAGCGGATCTCCTCGTCCGTCTTGCCGACTCCGGAGAACACGATTCGCCCGGCGGGGATGCCGCTCTCGAGCGCCGCGCGCAGCTCCCCGCCGGAAACCACGTCGGCGCCCGCGCCCAGAGCCGCGAGCGCGCGGAGGATCGACAGATTCGAGTTCGCCTTGGTCGCATAGCAGACCAGGTGGGGAACGGGCGCGAGCGCCGCGTCGAACCGCCGCCAGTTCTCCTCGATCAGGGCCCGACTGTAGACGTACACGGGGGTCCCGGCGGAATCCGCGATCGCGGCGAGCGAGACGCCGTCACAGGTCAGCCGGCTGTCTGCGTCTCGTTGGAATCCCGTCACGGCCGGGGACGATAGCACCGGGGTTGACGGAGGGCAGCGGCGGCCAGGCTTTCAGCGCCCCGCGAGAAGAACCCGGCGCTCTCCGGTCACCGGTTCGAAGCGGACGAGCGCGCCGGCTTCATCGAGAAAGAGCTTCGAGGCCTCGCTGCCGGCCGGCGGCGCCGTCGAGAGCCAGCGGGACCCGCCGGCGACGGGAACGAGGCCGCCGGCGGCGCGCGCGGCCGTGCCGCGCTCGAGGTCCACGATGTCGAGCTCGGTACGGTCCCGTCCCTCCGTCCGGCCGGCGATCGCGAGCCGGCCCGGGGAGATCTCGCCTCCGATCTCGAAGGGTCCTGAGAGTGGAAGAGGAAACCGCCCCTTTCCGGTTCCCTCGTCGGAGAACGCGGAGAGCCAGCTGCCGGATGCGCCCTGCGCTGCGAGGGCGATTCGTCCCTCCGGCAGAAATCGCGCCGTGACGTGGTCGAGCGGGGCCCCACGGTACAGCTCCGCCAGGACGGCCGCGGATCGGCCATCCCTCAGAGTGACGAGCTTTCCTCCGTTCTCGAGAGCCACCAGCCGGTCCCCGGCCGCGTTGCCCCACCACCTCCAGGTGGAAGGACCATTCGCCACGCGCGCCCACTTCCGGTTTGCGACGTCGACTTCCAGAATGGCTAGCGCGGCGTCCTGGTCCTCGGGGTCGCGCCGGTACACGCGGACGGTGGACGGCGTCACGAAGACGGCGGCGGCCCCCTCGCAGGACACAGGGCAAATGCGCGCCGATACCAGGGACCGGCCGGAGGGCAGCTCGTGAACGCTCAGGGTCCCGCCGTCGATGACTCCGAGCCGGGCGCCGTCGGCCGAGAGGAAGAGCGCGGAGGGATAGCGAACCGGGATTTTCGGGTCGCCGGGCTCTCCGCGGAAGTCCGTGAGCCGCGCGGTCTTGACGCGCCAGGGACCCTCCCTTCCGGATTCGCCTTCGAGCCACGCTGCGATTTTTCCGTCGCTCGAGGCACCGGCGGCGACGAGGCTCGCGCGGATACGTCGGAAGCCGCCGGTCCGGGTGTCGTAGAGAAAGCCCACCCGGGTTCCCCGCGCGCGCCCGGCGACAGTCACCCAGCCGTCGGAACCGAGCGAGGAAAACCAACCCGGAAATGTTTCGAGTGACGTCGGCGGCGCCGAGATCGCCCACTGCGTCCAGAGGGAGAAGCCGGCAGCCGCCAGGCCGAGAATGGCCCCCGCGGTGGCCGCGAATTTCCGATGGGCAGCCCGCAGGTCGGTTCGCCCGGACGCGACCGCGCGGTAGGAACCCGCGAGCAGCGCGATCAGGAGAACGAGGGCGCCCCCGGCCACGAACGTCCGGACCAGAGCGGCGGGTTCCCACGAAACCGCCTGGAGCCGCGCGCCGAAAAACCAGCAGACGAGCGCGAGCGCCGCGAGTCCCAGGAAATCGCCGAAAGCCAGGGCGGATCGGGATCGCACGATCAGCCCCGCGCCGTTGGACGCCTGCAGGAGGAGGAGGAGAGCCGCCGCGAAGACGAGGGCGGCCCCGGTCGCGCCCCCCTCGATCCGCCGAAGGGGCTCGATCCCGCTGTCGAAGACCAGGACCGGCAGGAGGACGATCGACGCCGCGGCGCAGACGAGGATCATCGCCCCGGCGATCTTGCCCGCCCAGAGCGAGAAGCCGGAGATCGGCCGCGAGAAGTAGAAGCCCAGTCGCCGGTTCGCGAGATCGCCCGCGAGAACGCTCCCGCCCAGCACCAGCGCGAGCGCGACCGCCAGAAGGACGGCGAAGAGAAGCGCCGTGAAGCCCCGCGCCTCGCGGGCCACCGGTCCCGTCATATGACGCACGAGCGGGATGGCGAAGGGGATGACGCTCGCCACCGCCGCCGCGCCGAAGACGAAACGCCTCTCGGCGATCTCGCGGCCGGCCACCGCCAGGAATCTCTTCATCGTGGCTCTCCCTTCCCGTCCGCTTCGCCGGCCACGGCGACGAAGATCTCCTCGAGGGAGAGCGCGCCGGACTCCGCGCCCTCGACCCCGTCCATCCGGCGGAATCGTTCGAATGCACCCTCGTCCCAGTTGGAGACGACGGCGTCGATGCCCCATCCCCGCACCTGGACGCGCACGGCGTCGAAGGCGTCGAGCTCATTGCCGAAATCGGTTCGGGTCTCGGTCATTCGGTTCGCGTACCGGATCCGGCGGAAGCGGCCCTTCAAAGCCTCCACGTCCTCGTCCAGGATCAGCCTTCCCGCCTTCAGCACGCCGGCACGGGTGGCGATTCCCTCGATTGCCGCGAGATCGTGCGTCGTCACCAGGGCGGCCGTTCCCCGGTCGGCGAGGTCGCCCAGGAACTCGTCCCAGAAGGCGCGCCGCGCGACGACGTCGAGGCCGAGCGTGGGATCGTCGAGCACGAGGAGATCGGGAGACGGGGCGAGCGCGAGAGCGAGGAGGACCTGCCCCTTCTGGCCCTTGGACAGCCGGCCGAAAGGGACGCCGGGCGGTACGCCGAATCGTTCCAGACGCCGCCCGATCGAGTCCGAATCCCATCGGGGATAGAGGCGCCGGCAAAAACCGGAGAGCTCCAGAGCCGTCATGGAAGGCGGCGCATCCGGCTCCTCCGGCACCACGCCCACCCGCTCGAGCGCCCGGGCGCGCGTCTTCCACGAGTCGCCGCCGAAGAGGCGCGCCCGGCCCGCGTCGGGTTTCTGCTGACCCAGCAGGCAGCGCACGAGCGACGATTTGCCGGCCCCGTTTCGGCCGAGAAGCGCATAGACCTCGCCGGGGGCGACGGAGAACGAAACCGCATCGCACGCGATCGACCGGCCGTATCGGACCGTGATGGCGTCCGACTCGAGAAGCGGAGCCGCGATTCGCGAGGAGGAGGAGAGCGGGCTCGAAGCGGCGAATGCGCTGATCATCGTCGGTCTCCCTTCGCGTTGCCGAGCCGCCGCCACGCCGCCGCGAGCTCGCTCGCCGCGTCGTCCGCCGAGACCCCCACCGAGGCCGCCAGGGAGGCATATCGGGACGCGGCGTCGCGGACCAGCCGGATCCGCTCCGCGCGGCGGATCGTCGGAGCGGCGTCGGCGACGAAGGTGCCCTCCCCGCGCCGAACGACCAGGATCCCGTCGTCCGCGAGGCGCTGGTACGCCTTCGCCACGGTGGCGGGATTCACCTGGAGGTCGCCGGCGAGGTCGCGGATCGAGGGCACGGCGGTGCCCGCCGGGAGAACCTGGGACGCGACGAGCCGGCGCATTCCCTCGTCGATCTGGCTCCAGATGGGCGAGGCGGAGGAGAAATCGAGGCGCAGACCCCTCACGCCGTGCAGTGTATCACAGTAGTAATACAGCGAGTCGCAAGGGGGTGAACCTCACTATGGAGGGTCGGCCTCCCGATGGGAGCGGAAGTCATAGGCGCGGACGACCGGGGCGGCCGCCGCGACGCACGCGGCGACCGCGAGCGTAGCGATTCCTCCGGTCACGACCGCCACCGTGACGCCGACCGCGGCCGAGGCGAACAGAGACGCGACGACACCGGCCTCGAGCTCGCCGAGCTGCGGACCGCCCATGAAGAAGATCATGTTGACGGACGTCATCCGGCCCCGGAGCGCGTCGGGCGTCGCGAGCTGCCGCAGCGTCTGCCGGATGACGGTCGAGACCGCGTCCGCAGCGCCGGTCGCCGCCAACGCGAGCAGAGTCAGGAGGAAATGACGGGAGAAGCCGAACACGATCGTGGCGGCCCCGTACGCGGCCACCGCCCAGAGGAAGATCCGTCCCTGCCGCGCGGGCAGGGGGCGCACCGACAGGTAGAGAGAGCCGGCGAGCGCCCCGAAGGCGGGAGCCGAGACGAGGAAGCCGTAGCCGGTCGCACTGACGCGAAGGACCTGGTCCGCGAAAATCGGCAGCAGCGACATCGCGCCCGCGAAGAACGTGGCGAGAAAATCGACGGCCATGGTCCAGACGATGAGAGGCGTCCGGAAGACGAACCGAAGGCCCTCCTTCAGATCGGCGATCGGGTGCGCGGCGCGCCCCGCGGCGCGGGCGGCGGGCTTTCCCGAGGTCCGCATCGTTGCGAGGGCGAAAAGCACGGAGAGAAAAGACAGGGCGTTGACGACGTAGATCCACGCGAGTCCGCCGGTGGAAGCCACTCCCGCCGGCACGCCGCCATGCCCGGGCACGATCGCGTGGCCCGCGATGATCCACCCGGCGGCGGCTGGGCCGGCGATCATGCCGGCCTGGAAGACGGACAGGCTGATCGAGAGCGCGCCGGGGAGGTCCCGGTCGGGAACGAGCCGCGGAATCAGCGCCTGCCGCGCGGGAGCGTCGAACGCGCCCGCACCGGAGGAGCACGCGGTCAGCGCGTAGAGAAGCCACAGGGTCTCCCGGCCGGAGAACGTCGCGATCGCGAGGACCGCTGCCACGGCGGCCATGAACGACTGCGTGACGAGCATGAGCTTGCGGCGGTCCACGCGATCAGCCAGCACGCCTCCCCAGAGCGAGAAGACGACGATCGGCAGAACGCGGGTGAGACCGACGAACCCGAGCGCGAGGGCAGACTTCGTCAGCAGATACACGTGCCAGTGGATGGCCACGGACTGCATCTGGGAGCCGGTTCCGGAGATGAGGTAGCCGGCCAGAAGCCGCCGCAAGTCGCGGTGCTTCAGGGCGAGAAGGGGGGTCCGTCCCGTTTCGGCCGCCTGACCCGGCGGCAGTCCGAATGAGCTCAAGCGGGGAGACTTATCACTTCCGGCCTCGACGGCTTGCCGTCCGGGCGGCTCCTTGTGATATGAAACTGACCGGTCAGTACCGATATGGTGAGAACGCGAACTGAGGGAAAGCGGATCGAGATTCTGGAGGCGGCCGCCAGGACGTTTGCGTCGCGCGAATTCCATGAAGTGCTGATCGACCGGGTCGCCGCGGACGCCGGGGTCGGCAAGGGCACGATCTACCGATACTTCGAGACCAAGGAAGACCTCTACTTCGCCACCATCCTCCACGGATTCGACGCACTCGCGCGAGCTCTCTCCGACGCGCCGCCCTCGAATCAGGATCCCGAGACGCGCCTCGAGCGCATCGCGGAAGGCGTCATCCGGTTTTTCTGGACTCGCGAAGACTTCTCGAAGCTCCTCATGGAGGACGGCCGGCGGTTTCGCTCCCGACAGGAGGAGCTTTCCAAGCGCAAAGAGGCGCTGCAGCTGTTGGTCGAGCGCACGCTCGCGGACGGTGTGACTTCCGGCGCGTTCCAAGTCTCGAGCGTTCGCGCGGCCGCCATCCTCTTTCGCGGCATGATCCGCGCGGCTCTCGATGCGCATCGCCCGGAAGACACTCCCGAGAGCCTCGCGGCCGCCATCGTCGGGATTTTCGTCCGCGGTGTCGGCAGGCTGCCTTCATGAGGCGGGCGTCGCCCGGGCGCGCGGCGGATGCGTGCTCAAAGGCCTCTCTCACAGGATTCGGAGGATGGATGCGTCTCGTTCGAGTCGCCGGGAAATCGAGCGTGGCCGCCGCCGTGATCGCGCTCGGTGCGTTCGGCGCCGGGGCCTGCGCCAGGAAGGCGGCGCCGCCTCCTCCGCCCGCGGCGGTCCAGGTCGCGCCCGTCGTGCAGCGCGACGTCCCCGTGACGTCGGAGTGGATCGGGACGCTCGAAGGGTTCGTCAACGCGGAGATCCGGCCGCAGGTCGAAGGGGTCCTGCTGCGGCAAAGCTACAGGGAGGGCTCGTTCGTGCGCCGCGGCGCTGTCCTCTTCGAGATCGACCCGCGGCAGTTCCAGGCGTCGCTCGAACAGGTCCAGGGCGACCTCGCGCGGAACCAGGCGGCGCTCGCCAAGGCGAAGCTCGATGTCCAGCGGTTCACGCCTCTCGTTGCGGACAAAGCCGTGAGCCAGCAGGAGCTCGACAACGCGCTGTCCGCGGAGCGCCAGGCGCAGGCCAACGTGGACGCCGCCCGCGCCAACGTCCAGCGCTCGAAGCTCTCTCGCGACTGGACCCGCGTCGTGTCCCCGATCGACGGGATCGCGGGCATCGCGAAGGCTCAGGTCGGCAACCTCGTCAACCCGCAGACGGTGATGACGACGGTCTCGCAGGTCGATCCCATCAAGGCCTATTTCAGTCCGAGCGAGCAGGAGTACCTGCAGTGGTCGTCGTCCGGAGGAGTGCTGGGAGGGACCTCGAAGGGGATGCTCCAGCTCGTTCTTTCCGACGGTAGGGAGTATCCGCGCCGCGGCGATCCGCTCCTCCAGGACCGCAACATCGACCCGCGCACGGGGACCATCCAGGTCGCCGGCGTCTTCCCGAATCCCGACCGGCTGCTTCGGCCCGGCCAGTACGCGCGGGTCCGCGCGACCACGAGGATCCTCCGCGGCGCGATCCTGGTGCCTCAGCGGGCGGTGTCGGAGCTGCAGGGCAACTACCAGGTCGCGGTCGTCGGGCCGGACAACAAGGTCGAGATCCGTCCGATCCAGACGGGCGAGCGGATCGGGAGTCTCTGGGTCGTGACGAAGGGGCTCGTCCCGTCTGACCGGATCGTCGTCGAGGGAACACAGAAGGTAAAGGCCGGGGCCGTCGTGGATCCCAGGCCGGTCCCCGCGGAGGCCGTCGCGGCGTCCGGACCTTCACCGGGGCCCCCGGCGGGACAGGGAGGCCGGTAGCCCGTGTCTCGCTTCTTCGTCAATCGCCCGATCGTCGCGATGGTCATCTCGATCATCACGGTCATCGGCGGCCTCGTGGCGATGCGCGGCCTGCCGGTCGCGCAATTTCCGTCGATCATTCCCCCGCAGATCATCGCCTCGACGACCTACACCGGCGCCGACGCGGTCACGATCGAGCAATCCGTCGCCGCGCCCCTCGAGCAGCAGATGAACGGCGTGGACAACATGATCTACATGC
>JALYUA010000138.1 GCA_030854005.1 Acidobacteriota bacterium | reverse complement strand
CCCCCTCGCGTTCCGGGCGGCGCGGGCCGTGGTGGCCGCGCGCCGCGCGCTCGAGCAGGGCTTCACCACGATCCGCGACGTCGAGACGGAAGGGGCGGGCTACGGCGACGTCGGAATCAAGGAGGCGATCGAGGCGGGATACATCCCCGGGCCGCGGATGTTCGTCGTCACGCGCGCAATTTCGACGACCGGCGGCTATGACCTCGAAGGCTATGCGCCCGAGATCGACGTCCCGAAGGGGGCGCAGCTCGTCGACGGGCCCATCGAGGCGCGCAAGGCGGCGCGCGAGCAGCTCGATCACGGCGCGGACTGGTTGAAGGTCTACATGACGCACCGCTCGTGGCTCGACGCCCAGGGCAACTTCGTCGCGCAGCCGACGCTGACCGTCGAGGAGCTCAAGGCGATCGTCGACGAGGCCCACGGCTGGGGCAAGAAGGTGGCGTGCCATGCCTACGCCGGAATCGGACTTCGCCGCGCCCTCGACGGCGGATGCGACTCGATCGAGCACGGCCTCGATCTCGACGACGCGGCGATCGCGCAGATGGTGAAGCAGGGCACCTGGCTCTGCCCGACCATGAACGTCTACTACGACCACCATGCGCCCGAGGACACGCCGGCGGGGCGGCGCGACCGCAAGCGCGTCGCGCTTCACGGCCCGTCGCTGCGCCGCGCCCTGAAGGCCGGCGTGAAGATCGCCTTCGGCACGGACGTCGGAGGCTTTTCGTGGACGGAACCGATCGCACGCGAGTTTCCCAGGCTGATCGAGTTCGGAATGAGCCCCATCGCGGCGATCCAGTCGGCGACGTCCGGGGCAGCCGAAATGCTGGGGATGAGCGGACGGCTCGGCATCGTGGCGCCGGGCGCGTACGCGGACGTCGTGGCCGTCCCGGGCGACCCGGTGGCCGACGTCCAGGAGCTCGGCCGGGTCTTCTTCGTGATGAAGGACGGGAAGGTGTTTCGGAACGAGGGACGCTGAGAGAGGAGAAATTCGCTTCCCTCACGGTTTCCCGTCGGCGGTAAGCTTCCCGGGTTCACCCCTCATCTCCGCCAGCCGGAGGAGGTCTTGTGGCCCAGCACGATCCCGCGCGACCGCTCGGCGTCTCCAGGAAGAAGCGCGAGGAAGGGGACGCCTCGAACCCGGGCACCCCGTCCTCCGAGCGGCCTCGAACCTCCGGGCCGGAATCGGCCGGGAGCCCTCGCTCGCCGCGGGCGGCCGATTGGATCCAATCCCCCTATCTCGCCGGGGTCGCTGCCCGTGTCGCTCGCTCGAAGGGCCTGGCTCCCGAGGATGTCCCGGATCTGCTGCAGGAAATTCGAATCGCCCTTTGGCGCGCGGGCTCCGAAACCCGCGTCGGCCCGTCCTGGCTGTTCCAGGTCGCCAACCACAAGGCCGTCGACTTTCTTCGCCGGCGCGTGCGCATGCGCGAGATCGAGCGGGAATTCATGACCGCCGCCGATCCGCCCGCCGGCGACTCGGAGCTCGGTCACCTCCTGCACGCGCAGGCATCCCGCCTGCCCGCGCGCCTGAGCGAGTTCTACGATCTGCACTATGGGCAGGGCTTGAGCGAGCGGGAGATCGCTGCCCGCCTCGGAGTCTGCCGGCAGAGTGTGCGGTGGCTCGACCGGCGCTGCCGCCTCGGCATCGCGGGCCGGGCGAGACCCAACCTCCCGCGCTGACCCCGTCCGGCGAGGCCGGCATCGTCCGACCCCGTTTCTGCCTGAATCGCTTTTCTTCTGGCCCATCCCCCTTCCGTCGGGCGACACAAGGGTAAGAGGGGGCGCCTTTATGTCTTCGGACGGCTCCCGGGCGACGCCGGGGGACGTTCGGGCAGACGATGGGGCGATTGCCCGGGAGGTCCCGATGCGTAAGACCACCACGGAGATACACACGGCCATTCTCACCACGGCGCTTCTGGTCCTCGCGGTTGCTCCGGCCCTGTCGCAGACTCGGTACTCGACCGGCGCCGTCGCGAATTATCCGAGCAATCCGTGCGGCGGCCCGAACCTGCCGCTGACGATTCCCGAAGCCAGCAACTTCCGCGCATGGTACTCGCTGGCGGGCCTGCCCCTCGTCACGCGCTGGGAGAACAACGACGTCTGGGGGTCGGATTTTCGGGACGGGGCGACGGCCGACCGCGAGCCTTCCGGCGGCAGCGACCTTCCGGACGTCTACTTCTTCACCGGCCACGGCATCTGCCAGAGCGCGCCGGCCGCGACCAGCCCTGATTTCCTTGTCACCTGCAGCACGAATGGGACGCCGGACGCGACGAACATCGGGACGTCGTCGCGCTGGGGCAACGCCGGCGGGAACCTGAAATTCGCCTTTCTAGACGCGAGCTGCCCGATGGATCTCGTGTCTCTCGGAAACAACTGGCTGAATCCCTTCCAGGGTCTGCACATCGCGACCGGACACTCGGGCGACAAGAAACACGACACGCTGGACAGCTCGACGCGCGGCGGGCAGTTCGCCGCGTACACCGTGGGCTACAAGGTCCACGTAGTCTTCTTCGACATAGAGATCTTCCCGGAGCTCTCGGCCGGTTCCGCCTGGATGACGACCGGTTTGATCGACGTTCAACCGAACGTGTGCGCGGTTGTGATCGCCAACGACACCACGCTCCAGGTCGCAGGGAACCGCCGCGACAACGAAAAAGTGAAGAGTCCCTGGGCGAGGCCTTCGGGCAACTGGTGGGCGTGGCGCTGGGTCTGCAATTGAGGAAGGGGGCTCCTATGGCTGTCGGAAAGACCTTTAGGTTACTGACCGCGTTCGCCGCCGGCTTGCTGTGGGCGCTCGCCGGCTTCGATGTTGCCAACGCCGCCGAGCAGTTGTCGAAAGACGACGCCGCGAAACTGAAAGAAACCGGCGCGAAGGCGTTCGGGATCCAGTGGACCGGCGCCGTGCACGGCGCAAATGAGCGCGGAGTTGTCGCCGTGACGGACGGGACGACCACGTTGACTCGGCGTGGCAGCCGGACATTCATCGTCAACAACAGGAAGGCGTCCGCGGCGGGCGACGCGAGAGCCTTTACGGGCACCGACGACGCGCTCAAGAAACGCGGCATGCGAATCCTGGAGGCGGCGGGCGCGAGCTCCAAAGAAGTCCTCGAGACCAAGGTCCTCCAGCAGATGACGTCCGCGTCTTACGGCAGAGAGGGAAAACCGCAAGCGCCGAAGAAAGGCCGGAGGACACTCCTCGTCACGCGGCAGGTCGACGGGATCCACGTGACTTCCTCACGGCTCCTCCTCGATCTCGACGCGAACGGACGCATTGGGTTCATGGAGTTGTGCTGGCCGGATCTCTCTCCGGAAACGCTCGAGATGGCGAAGCGCCTCCAGCAGTCTTCCAAAGGCGAGTTCAAACCGCCGGCGATGGAATCTGCTTCGGTCGAATCCGTCCAACCGGTCGTGATCCACTCGCCGGCGGTCGCCTTCTTCGACGATCAGGTCGCCGCCCTTCAGGTGATCTACACGCCAAACCGCGAGGAGGCCGGCAAGAAGCCCGTCCGATACCTCGACGCCGCGGGGAGAGACGTCCCCCTCCCGAGACAGATGGAACCGTTGCGGGAAGAGCCGGTCAAGCGAGAACCCCTCCCCGCCCACTAGTTTTTGCCACGTGTTCGCCGATCCCTCTGATTGCCGCCACGGCCCGCTCCTTCCGGGAGACGGTTGGGGTGAGGGTAGCTTCTCGGAGATTTCTGGGCTGGGAGCGGGTCTCTCGGCCGCCCGTTTTCCCTCCCTGAGCTCCATACGGTCGCGCCTGCGCGCGGATCGACCCGGAGCTCGCGCGAATCCGCTATCCCCAACCGCCGAAATCGCGTGAATCAGACTCGCCAGGGGAGGTAGGCATGCCCGCATGGTACGTGCACATGGAGTCCGCGCGAGAGACCGTGAACCGCCTGCGAGACGGGGACATCCCACCCGGTTTTCCGATCAGCGCCGCCGAAGCCAAGGAAGTGGGCGAGATCTGCCACACGTGGCGCAATTACCTGGCCATAGGTGCGATCGGTCCGGACCTGTTCTACATGCTGCCGGACTATGCGCACCGCAAGGATCAGTTGATCGACGGGCTGATGATCCGGAAAGTCCTGCAGTGGGTTCTCGACGTGTGGGGATTTCTCGATGAGAACTTCGTTGCCAAATGGGAGAAGTGGATCTCTCCGGTCTCGACGGACGCCGACCAGCTCGCGAGCCAGCTGACCGGCGGTCTGGCGAATCAATTCGCGGACATCCTGAACGACCTGACGAAGTCGGTCACGGAGGCGTTCCGGGGACTGATCGCCAAGATGGGGGATTGGTTCGGCGTGCTCTCCTCCGGGCCTCCGCAGGCGTTTCCCAACTCGGCGTTCTACTGGGCCGACCAGTTCCACTACCGGCGGACGTATCAGTTCGCGTTCGTGCTCTTCCAGCAGGCGCACGCCGCCCTCGACGCCGCGACGAACGACGAGGAACGCTTCGACGCGCAGACGCGGATGGCGTTCGCCGTCGGCTGGCTGACTCACTGCGCGACCGACGTCACCGGCCATCCGTTCACCAACGCGAAGTCCGGCGGCCCGTTCCGAGACCACTGGCAGCGACATCACCTAGTCGAGCTGCACTTCGACTCGCAGAACTACTCCGCACACAACAGCGGTCCCTGCTACGGCGAGGTCGGGACGAGCGCGATGCACTTCTGGGTCGCTTTCCGGAAGCGCATGGACGGCCCGTACACCGGCCGGGAGGACGCGCCGGCGTACGACTACTTCACGGGATTCCCCTCTTACGACAACTCCGACACGCCCACGGCGGCGGCGCGGCGGCACGAGCTCTTCGATCTGGATACCGGGGACTTTCCGGATCACCTGGTCGACGCGCTGCTCCGGGCGATGACCGACGTCCACCCGGACGGCCCGCAGATTCTGACCCAGGACCCGCAATACTCGGCCGACGATGCGTCGGGACGGCCCAACGGGCAGCCGAACGCCAAGGCGATGGTGCAGATGTGGGCGGTCGTCTACACCTACATGAAGCTGACGGGCAGCGACGGACTGAGCCCGCGGCGCCCCACGCCCCCGTTGCTCACGACGGATCACTCGTTCCCGACACCACCCGGTGGTGGTTACGGCGTCGACGACGATCCGGCGCGCGGCGCGGACGTCGAGGGGGACTCCTCTTTCAGCATCCTCGACCTTTTCCTCGCGATACTCGCCTGGGCGATCTACCTCGCCGAGGTCATCATCTGGCTGGTCACGATCCTCCCGAGCCTCGGCCTCGATCTGCTGACCAAGTGGGCGCGGGACATCGTGTACCAGATCCAGCTCGCGGCCTGGTACCTCTTCATCCTGGCGCGGCGCGCGCTCGTCATGACGGGCTTCCTGATTCCCAAGCCCGAGGAGCTCGACCTGGGCCTGACCACGCTCGGCACCGGTGAGGGCGCCTTCGACGTCGCCGGTGCGCTCGACGACCCGCTGGGCGACGGCTTCGATCTGCCGATCATCGACGAGCCGTCGGGCCGCGCGACCAGCACGTCCCCCTTCGGCCTGGACCGGTTGTATCCGCGCAACGTGGTGCGCGATCACTTCATCGTCGACCCGTCCATCTCCGATCTGCTCGGGTTCACGTTCCCGATGCACTATGCCTTCGAAACGACCGAGTTCAAGCCCAGCGAGTGGATCGCGCCGTGGCGGTACCCGGTCAAGAACCAGGCGGGAGAGACGGTCATCCGCGAAGGGGCGGGATGTCATGCCGGCCCGTACGTCGCGGGCGACACGAGCAGCATTCTTCTGCCCGGGCCAGCCGGAGACGACGGCGCGCGGCATGTGCTCGAACAATGCGCGTCGCCGGCGGACACCTTCGATGCCTTGAATCAACTCTTCCCGGAGGACAAGCACCTCGGAGGGCCGGTCGACTACGGCGTCTACCTGGTCGGCCGGATGGTGGCCGAGCGCGGCAACGCGGAGTTCGGCGTGACGGACTTCAACCTGGATTCCGACCGGGGGTACGCGTGGAAGTGCTGGGACTGGGACCGCCACAATGCGGGGCCGCCAACGACGAGTGACGCCGATCCGCCCATCCGGGGCAAATGGGAATGCGTGCCGGATTTCATCGCCTCGCCGCAGAGCGACTTCCGGTACCTGCAGCCCTGCACGCCGCCGCACTTCTTCCACGCCGACCGCGACAACCCCAGAATATGGAAGCTTGGCGGCCAGTTCAGGGAGCCGCAGTTTTACAATCCGAAAAACGACCTGCGGATCCACTATCTGAGCCGCGCCGTCCAGCAGGACCCCCCCGCCACCGGGCCTGACCCGTGCGAGAAAAAGGTCGGCCCCGGAGGCCCGAAGGGACCCGACTGGAGCAACCGCTGGACCGACGCTGTGTTAACCCGGAGGAGTGAGTGATGAGCCCCACCGACCGTCCTCACGATCCCCATCCCATCCAGCACCCCGACATCACGGCGGAGGAAGCCGCGCGGCAACGCGGCAAGGACCCGTCGCGCACCCTCGGTCCGTGGCCGAGGCCGCCGATCGACACCAGGGACCCGGATCCGAAGTTCCAGCCCGACCCGGAGCTTCTGAAACGGCTCATCGGGGAGTACGGCGAGCTCGCCAAACGGCATCGTCCGCGCCGCGAGGATGTCCTCCCCTACGAGATGATCCGCGCGTTCGTCCCCGGAGACCGCGGGGCGCGTCCGACGTGGCCCCCGACTCCGTGCTGGGAATCTCCCGACGTCCTCCTGATCGACGCCGGTTACACGGGGCCTTTCGACCCGGCGCGGTGTGTCGGCTCTCCGGTGAGCGGCCGCGCCTACCGGATGTTCGTCCGCGTCTTCAACCTCGGCCTGCTCGAGGGCGCCGGCACCCATGTGCGCGGCTGGTATGTCGAGCCGGGCTTCTTCAGCGGACAACCCGGCTACGAGCCTCACCCGATCGGCGGCGCGTATGTGGATCTCGAAGACCGGACCCGGCCGGGGTCCCATCGCGTCGTCGAGCTCGACCTTCCCTGGAGGATCCCCGCTTCGCTGACCGGGCACGAGTGTCTGCTCGCCACCGTCGAGTGCATCGCCGACCCCTGGTCGCGGGTCTTCGACGCGAACAGAGACCGTCATCTCGGCCAGCGCAATCTGGAGATCGCGGTGGGCGCGCAGAATCTGACCGTGCTCATCGGGCTCCTCGGCGGGAGGCTGCCCGAAGGAGGAGCGCTCGAGATCCTGCACGGCGGCACGGCCGTCGTTCCGTTGCTGCAGGCGGTGACGGGCGGCCGGCTGACGGGGCGGGACGGCAAGACCGCCGGCGGCAGGCTCGTCGCGGCCGATCCGAGGACGCTGAATCACGGCGTCCCGACCGACGCCGGCCGCCACCTGATGACCGCCGTGCGAGCGGGATCGAGCTCGATGGTCGTTCCCACGGACGTACTGGCCGCCGCGGTCCTGCGCTCTCGCGGCGGCGGCGGGCAGGGGGAGCCGGAAGGTGAAACGCCGGGCGCGGCCAGGCCGAAGCCCGAATCGAACCCGAATCCTTTCGTTCAGCACGGAGCGGCGGCTCGAGCCCTGCGCGGTCTCAGACCCGATGCCGCGGAAGAGGTCGCGCTCGTCGGCGGCGCGCTCGACATGGCCGGGCTGCTTCCCGCAGCGCTGCGGCGAATGCTCGACCTCGCCGACCTGCGCGCCGACTCGATGGCCACTGCACTCGGAGGAGCAAAGGGTGCGGCGCATCTGCTGCGGTTCGTCGCAACCGACGAGAGGGGCAGCCTGATAGGCGGGTACTCAATCATCGTGGCTTGACGACATCAGTGCCGAACGGTTGATTCGACGCCTGGGGCCAGGGGTCCACCACATCAACCGGCTCTATCCGCGCCGGGCGAGGTCTGTCGCGCGAGCGAATCGGAGCTCGGCCCGAATGTCACCATCGAGGCGCTGCTGTTCGCCGCCGCGGGCGACCCCGAGCGCAAGACCGTTGCGGGTGCCGAGGTCGGACCTGAATCGCTGAGTCGGGGTGTCCGAAGCGGGAAGTCAGCAGATCAACACTGCCCGACGTTCCTCGGGGTATGGTTCTCGGAGACAGGACGCGCGCGAGGGGGCCTCGCGGCCGAGCTCGCCGGTCGTGCCGCTGGCTGAATCTCACAGGAGAACCGATGAAAACGGACGTGGCGGTGTGGATCGATCACAAAGAGGCCGTGATCTCGGCGATCGCCGGTGAAAACGAATCGACGAGTCGATTGGAGTCCGGGGTGACTCGTGGCGGGGCGTCTGGAGGCGAGAGCGGCGCGGAGGACCAGCGCGATAGACGGTTCGCAAATCACCTCCGCACTTTCTACGACTCCGTGATCTCTCGCGTCAAAGACGCCAACGGCATTCTCCTTCTCGGACCTGGGGAGGCGAAGCACGAGCTCGAAAAACGGATTCGCGACGAAGGAATGGGTGACCGCATCGTCGCGGTCGAAACGGCAGACAAGCTGACCGACCATCAAGTCGCCGCAAAGGCTCGCGAGCGGTTTTCGAAGTAGGTCTTCTCGTCGCCGGGCCAGCCGAGGAAAAGAAGCGCGGGAAGCCGGCGGAACGGATTGAAGTGAAATCCCCGCGAGATCTCGCCTTCGATGGCCGCCTCGATCCCGCTGGCACGCCGAACCTCCGTCTCTTCGAGGCGCAGACCTCAGACGATGGAGGGGATGCCGACTCTTCGCGCGATTTCCCGGAAGCGGGGTTGAGAGTGAAGAGAGCGAAGGCGGGGATCGATGGCCATGTCGACCATCCTCTCCGCGCGGTCGGCGAGGGCCTTCTCGAAGGCATCCAGCGCGCTGTCGATCTGCCGGAATCCGAGGCGGGCAACGCCGACCTCATAGGCGATCGAAGATTCGTCGCGCCCGCTGAGCTCCTCGAGCGCCGCCTCCGCTTCCTCCCGCCGGCCGGCTGCGGCGAGGAGACGAATCCGGCCGGCCGCCGCTTCGCTGCTCTGCGGTGAGAGCCGCACGGCCTCTTCGAGCTCCGCGAGCGCCTTCTCCTCCTCTCCCTTCTGCTCGTACGCCAGGCCGAGATAGAAGTGCGCATAGAAAAAAGACGGGTCCATCTCCGTGGAGACGCGGCACTGCTCCGCAGCGCGATCGAAGTCGCCCGAATAGAGGTAGTGCCAGCCGAGATGCGTGTTGATCCCGAGGTCGAGGGGTTCGATTTCGAGCGCCTTGAGGCTCGAGTCGAGCGATTCGGCGACTCGCCCGGCCGGCAGGAGATAGTGCGAGTAGGAGTGGTGCCCTTCCCAGTAGAGGGGGTCGAGCTCGATCGACCGGCGAAACTCAGCCTCCGCCCCGGTCCAGTTCCACTCGAAATAGAGAAGGATCCGGCCCATGCTCGTGTGTGCGTCCGCGAGCGAATCGTCGAGCTCTAGCGCCCGCGTCGCGGCGGGCCGGGCACGGGCGATCACGTCCTCCGCGCGGCCGCCGAGGCCGCCGCCGCGCTCGAGGTAACAATCCGCGAGACCCGCGTGGGCCCGCGCGTACCCCGGATCCGCTTCGATCGCCTCCTGAAAGAACCGGATCGCCTTGCTGCGTGTTTCCGGCGTTCTGCGCGCCCAGAAATAGCGTCCTTTCAGATACAGCTGATAGGCATGGACGTTCTGCGTGTCCGAACGCCGGTGCGCGCGGGCGGAGCCGGAAAGACCGAGACCGAGACGGTCCCGCAACGTGGCGACGATCGTGTTGGCGACGTCGTCCTGCACGGCGAACACGTCCTGGATATCCCGATCGTAAGTCTCCGCCCAGAGCTGGTAGCCGTCGGCCACGCTCGTCAACTGCGCGGTCAGGCGCATCCGGCCGGCCGCTCTCCGCACGCTCCCTTCGAGAATGGCGGTCGCTCCGAGAGCCCGGCCGAGCTCGCGGACGTCCTGGATCCTTCCCTTGAGGGCGAAGACCGACGTGCGGGAGACCACGCGCAGGCCGGGGACACGGGACAGCGCGCCGATGAGCTCTTCCGTCATGCCGTCGCTGAAGTATTCGTTGTCCGGGTCGGGACTTCGGTTGACGAACGGCAGCACGGCCAGAGACGCCGGGCGCGCGGCGGCGGCGGGTAAGTCCGGCTTCCCGTCTCGTCCCTGCGTGCCGCGCGCTCTCGGTTCTTCCGAAACGAGCCCGAATGCGAACGCGAGATCGCTCATCGACTGGAATCGTCTCTCGGGCTCTTTTTCGAGACAACGGGCGAGAACCTGGACGAAGCCGGGCGCGGTCTCTTCCAGCGTTCCCAGGCGCTCTCGCGGGTCGTGGTGAAGGGCTTCCGAAAGTGTCTCGGCCGCGCTCGATCCGGAGAAGGCGCGCTCGCCCGTTGCCACCTCGAAAACGACACACCCGAGAGCGAAGATGTCGCTCCTCGCATCCGCCTGAAGGCCTCGCACCTGCTCCGGGGAGAGATAGCCGACGGTGCCCAGAATGACGCCGGCGCCGGTATCGGGGGACTCCGTCGCGATCCCGCTGCCCGAACCCGCCGGAAGAGTGGGCGCCGTGCGCGACAGACCGAAGTCGAGGACCTTCACTCTCCCGTCACGGGTGATGAAAAGATTCTCCGGCTTGACGTCGCGGTGAACGATCCCTTTCGCGTGGGCCGCGAAGAGACCCTCCGCGACCGCACGTCCGATCGCCGCGGCTTTTCTCCAGTCGGGCGCGGCTCCCAGGATGGACAGTCGGAGCGTCTGGCCTTCGAGAAGCTCGGTGACGGCGAACAGGATTCCCTGCTCCTCACCGATGTCGTGAATGGCAAGAATGTTGGGATGGTTCAACGCCGCGACCGCCCGCGCTTCCCGTTCGAATCGGGCCTTGAGGTCCAGATCCCCGGCGAGGCGGTTCGCCACGACTTTGACCGCGATCTCGCGTCCCAGCCGGGTGTCCCGCGCC
>JALYUA010000137.1 GCA_030854005.1 Acidobacteriota bacterium | reverse complement strand
CGTGCCCCTACACGACTGCGGCCCGTGAGGACTACGCAAAGCGCAACGTGCCTTTCGACTACGTGAACGTGAAGGGGAATCAGGCCGAGATCGACCGGATGGTCCGGCTCTCCGGAGGCCGCCAGGTACCGGTGATCGTCGAAGGAGGCAAGGTCACCGTCGGCTTCGGAGGGACGTGAGGCGTGTGACGCGCCCCGTGAGGGCGCGGAAGACGTCGGGAAACGGGAAACGGGAAAACGACGGATGCGACCGATGGTTGGGCCTCGCTCAGCCGACAGCCTCGGGGGACCTCGCTCTGATTCGGCTCTCAGTTTCCCGATCCGGTCCCTCTTTTCGTTTCCCGTTTCCCGTTTCCCGTTTCCCGTCTGTCCCCCCATATAATCCCGCGCCGAACAAGAACGTCGGTCCACAACGGAGGTCGTATGGCGAACCCGGAGACCGGTCAGGATTTTCGCCCCTACATCTCCGCCGAGCAGGCGATTCCCGAGTTCACGCCGAAGGCGATTTTGCTCGGCGTCTTCTTCGGCATCCTGTTCGGGGCCGCGACGGTCTACCTCGCTCTGCGCGCGGGTCTCACGGTGTCGGCTTCCGTTCCCATCGCGGTGCTCTCGATCGCCGTGTTCAAGAAGATCGGGAAGTCGACGATCCTCGAGAACAACATCGTCCAGACGATCGGGTCCGCGGGCGAGTCTGTCGCGGCCGGAACCGTCTTCACGGTGCCGGCGCTCCTCTTCCTGACGGGCGGCGAGCACTACTTCCAATACCTCCAGATCACGATCCTCGCGATCTTCGGCGGCGTGCTCGGCGTGCTGTTCATGATCCCGCTGCGCCGGGCGCTCATCGTGAAGGAGCACGGGAAGCTGCCGTATCCCGAGGGGACGGCGTGCGCGGACGTCCTGATCGCCGGTGAAAAGGGCGGGAATCTCGCGAGGACCGTGTTCGCCGGCGTGGGCGCGTCGCTGCTCTACAAGTTCCTCTACGGCGTGCTCGGGCTCTGGAACGAGACGCCGATCTGGTTTCGGACGAAGAAGGAGTCCGTCACGTATCCGGCCGCGACGCTGGACGTGGCCGTCACTCCGGAGTACCTGGGCCTCGGCTACATCATCGGGCCCCGCATCGCCTCCGAGCTCTTCTCCGGCGGCCTGCTCGCGTGGATGGCCCTGATCCCGCTCATCGCGATCTTCGTTCCGGATTCGCGGGTCGTCGCCGACCTCCACAAGCTGGGGTTCAGCGACGCCTGGATGGCGAACAATTCGTACGCGAACTGGATCTATCGCGCTTACATCCGCTACATCGGCGCCGGAGCGGTTGCGTGCGCCGGCGTCATGACGCTGTTGAAGACGCTGCCCACGATCGTGTCCGCCTTCCGGGAGTCGGTGAAGAGCTTCGGCGAAGGCCGCGCGGGCGCCTCCGTCAAACGGACGGAAAAGGACATGGGCATCGGGATGGTCGTGATCGGCTCGCTCGCGATCGTTCTCGTCCTCGCCGTGCTTCCCGGTTTTCCCCACGGGCCGTTCCCCGGTTCCCTGATGATGTCGCTTCTGATCGTCGTCTTCGGGTTCTTCTTCGTGACGGTCTCCTCTCGAATCGTCGGAATCATCGGGACATCCTCGAACCCGATCTCCGGCATGACGATCGCGACGATCATGGCCACCTGCGTCGTCTTCGTCGTCATCGGATGGCGCGGCGACATCTACCAGGCGGTCGCCCTGTGCGTCGGCGCGATCGTCTGCGTCGCCGCGGCGAACGCGGGCGCGACCTCTCAGGACCTGAAGACCGGCTACCTGGTCGGCGCGACTCCCCGTTTGCAGCAGTATGGGTTCCTGATCGGCGTCGTGACGTCCTCCTTCTTCATCGCGATCACGCTCTTCATTCTCGACAAGACCTACAAAGGCGCCAACGAGCTTCACGGCATCGGCGGCGTGCAGCTTCCCGCCCCCCAGGCGACCTTGATGGCCACGATCATCAAGGGCCTGCTGGCGCAGAACCTTCCGTGGGCGCCCGTGCTGGTCGGTGTGTTCCTCGCCTTCATGGCGCAGCTCGCCGGCGCACACGCCCTCTCCTGGGCGGTTGGCGCCTACCTGCCGGTCTCGACCACGGCGCCGATCTGGATCGGCGGCATGTTGAAGGCGTTCGTCGACTCGTGGCGGCGCAAGAAGGAAGGCGTCGCGGGCGAGGAGTCGGAGCTCTCCTCGGGAATGCTCTACGCCACGGGACTCGTCGCGGGCGGCTCCCTCGGCGGCGTTCTGATCGCGTTCATCGCCTTCTTCGGCGATACGGTCCTCCACATGGAGAAACCGAACCTTCTCGAAAAGCTCGACCTCGGATCGAAGCTCTATCCGGGCCTCAAGAACGGGCTCGTGAGCGGCGGGATCCTCTGCGCGGTCGCCTTTGGAGTGCTCTGCATCCTGCTGCTGCAGAAGGCGAGAAAGAAGCTGGAGGCGTAGGAGCGTCAGCTGTCAGCTATCAGCTATCAGCTATCAGCAGTCAGGTGACCGTCTCGGCTGTCCCCTCTTGAACCCTTAACTCTTAACTCTCAACTTCTAACTCTCAACTCTCCACTCGCTCAATCACCTCGAACTTGCGCCCTACTTTGACGAAGGCGTCAACCGCGAGATCGAGGTCCGCGTGCGAGTGCGCGGCCGAGACCTGACAGCGCAGGCGGGCCTGTCCCTGCGGGACGACCGGGAAGCCGAACCCGGACACGTAGACGCCGAGCTCGAACAGGTCGCGTCCCATCGCGAGGGCCTTCGCCGTATCGCCCACGATCACCGGCACGATCGGATGGGTGCCGTGCGGGATCTGAAAACCTGCCTCGGAGATCGCCTTTCTGAAATACGCCGCGTTCTCCCGGAGCTTCGCGACCGGCGCCGGATCCTCACGGAGCATCCGGAACGCCTCGAGAGAGCCCGCCGCCACCGAGGGCGGAAGAGAGTTCGAAAAGAGATAGGGCCGGCTTCTCTGTCGGAGAAGCTCGACTAAGGCGGAAGGGCCGGTCACGAAGCCGCCCGCCGCGGATCCCATCGCCTTGCCGAGCGTTCCGGTCGTGACGGGAATGCGATCGAAGACGCCCTGCTCCTCGGCCGTCCCCCGGCCGGTCTTTCCGAGGACTCCCGTGGCGTGCGAGTCGTCCACGACGAGCAGCGTGTTCGTTCTTTCGCAGATCTCGACGAGCGCCCGAAGGTCCGCCTCCTCGCCCTCCATGGAGAAGACGCCGTCCGTCATCATGAGCCGGTAGCGGGACGCGGCGTCCTCCGCGAGGAGCCGGTCGAAAGCCTTCATGTCGTTGTGAGGCACACGAAACCGCTTCGCCTTGCAGAGACGGACGCCGTCGATGATCGACGCGTGGTTCAGCTCGTCGGAGTAGAGCCCGTCTCCCTCTTCGAGCACCGCGGCGAACAGCCCCTCGTTCGCGTTCCAGCAGGACATGTAGAGGATCGCGTCCGGCTGTCCGAAGAAAGACGCGATCTCCGCCTCGAGCTCCTTGTGCAGCGCCTCGGTGCCGCAGATGAACCGGACGGACGCCATCCCCGCTCCCCACCGGTCGATCGCCTTCTTCTGCGCCTCGCGCACCCGGGGGTGGTTGGCGAAGCCCAGGTAGTTGTTGGAGGTGAGCATCACGACGTCGCGGCCGCCGACGCGCACGCGAGCGTCCTGCGGCGACTCGAGCACGAGCTCCTCTTTGAAGGTGCCCGCCTGCTTCAGCTTCGCGACTTCGTCGGCGAGATGGGCGATGAGAGGGTGCATGGGGATGTGAGTCAAGCGTTGAGCGTCAAGCGTTGAGCGTCAAGAGTCACGAGTCGTGAGTTTGTCCGTGATGAGCGGTGTATAGCCGGAAACGGAGAACGGAGTACTGACAACTGACCAGTCATTCGCTCACGATTTTTCCTGCGACCCGCTGGCCCGGGAAGGCCGCGTCGAGAGCCGAGAGGGCCCGGTCGAAGCCCGCCTTGTCCGGCGCCACGATCTCGGCGCAGATGGTCGGCCGGTTCACGATCTCGGACGTCCCCGTCGGGTTGCGCACGATCACCGCCTGGGCGGGCTCCTCGACCACGAACAGGATGTCGTCGATGTCTTCGAGGGCCCGGGACGCGGTCCGGTGCGCCCGCTCCTTTTCGTCTTTGTTCAGGCACACTCCGGCGAGGCCGACGATGCGGAAGTTGTTCGGCTCGAACTCGGTCCGGTCCCAGTTCCGCCAGACGCGCTCCCGCGGGCGGAGCTCGAAGCGGTACGCGAGGTTGGAAAGGCGCGACTCCTCGAGCGCGAACTCCGCGATGCGGCGGTCGTTCAACTCGGCGGTGGTATCGGGCGTCGGCGGTTTGCGGGTCGGCATCGTCATCCTCCGGGTGAAGTGTCAGGCGGGCTTGCCGTTCGGGTAGAAGATTACTTTCATTGCGCGCCGGTTCTGAAGAAGCTCCATCGCTTCGTGGAACCGATCGAGCCCCTCGAACTCGTTTGTGACCAGGTGCTCGAGGTCGAGTCCCGCGCGGAGGAGGTCGAGCATCTTGATCCACGTCTCGAAGACGCGCCGGCCGATGATCGCATGGAGCGTCAGGCCCTTGAAGATGAAGTCGTTGGTGTAGTCGCGGATCGTCAGGCTCTTCTCGCGGGGCAGCCCGAGCAGCGACAGGACTCCGCCGCGGCGAGCAGCCGCCAGGCCGAGGTTGACGGACGCCTCGGCTCCTGAGAGCTCCATCACGACGTCGGCCCCGCCGCCTGTCGCGTCGCGCAGGCTTCCCGCGGGATCCTTCGTCTTCGTCAGATCGAGCACGGTCACGTTCGTCAAACTGCGCTTCGAAACCCACCGCCGCGCGTGCGCGGCGGCGTGCGCGTTGACGTCCGTGATGGCGATGTGGGACGCGCCCGAGATGCGCGCGATCTCGGCACACATCGCCCCGATGGGACCGTAACCGAGCACGGCGACGGAGCGGCCCGAGAGGTCCGCGACCTGGGCCGTGTGAACCGCGTTGCCGAGAGCGTCGAGAAAAGCGCCGACGCGCACCGGAACGACGGCGCGATCGAGCGAAACGACGTTGTCGGCGGGGACGACGACGTACTGCGCGAAGCAGCCGTCCCCGTGAACGCCGAGGATGCGCGTGTTTTCGCAGATGTGCCGCTGCCCCGTCAGGCAGGGCCGGCAGTGTCCGCACGTGACGTGCATCTCGGCGGAAACGTACTGGCCGACCTCGAGGTGCGGCCGCTTGCCGCCCGGCCCGAAGCCGGCGATCTCTCCGCAGAACTCGTGGCCGTAGACGCGGGGCGGGTGGACCATCCCGGCCATCGAGGCGTCCCACTGGTAGATGTGCTTGTCCGAGCCGCACACCGCGGTGGCGAGGACCTTGATGAGGACCTCGGCCTGGCCGGGCTCGGGGACCGGAACCGTGCGCACCTCCGTGCCGTCGCGTCCCGCGACCGGCTTCGTCTTCACGACGGCGGTCATCGAAGTCGGGAAACGGGTGGCCTGGCGCTTGCCGGCCGTCTTTTTCGATTCCCGATTTGGTTGACCGCGGAGTACCGCCGCCGTTTCGCTTCCGTTAGTCGCTCGGCTCCCGATTTTCGATTTCCGGCTTCCGCGCGAGCTCAATCTCCGGCCTCGTCGTCGCGGACGTATCCCGCGCTCGCTCCGGCCAGCGCGGCGGCCGGATGAAACACATCGATCGGGTGCACGTACCGGTCGACGACCTCGCGCGTCCCGCCGATGCGCAGCGTCTCGAACAGGAAGCGGAACTTCTTCTCGAGGGTGTCCGCGATTGCGTCCCGCGTCCCGATCGGCAGATTCCAGAACTGTTCCTTGAAGGGGCCGATCGCCTGCTTCCGGTTCTTGTAGAGAAACTGCTCCTGCGTCTCGCCCGCCTTCTTCTGCTCGATCATGTTGGTGAAGACCCACCGGTCGACCGCGCGCTTCAGCGGATAGGGCAGCGAAGGGTGATCGAACACCATGTTCTGAAATTCCGTGGCCAGATGGATTTCCGCGCACCCGTGCTGGGGAAAATGGCCGAAGAGCTCGGGCGACAGCGTCGACGCGCCGTGCTGGACCGCTCCGGCGAGTCCGTACTCTTCGCGCGCCACCTTCGAGATCCGTTCGAGGGTCGTAAAGTCGATCGCCACGCGCTGCACCGTCCCGTCGGGCCCGACGAGGCCGCCGTGCGACGAGCCCGTCTGCACCGAAACCTTCGCCAGACCCCGCAGGTCGCCGATCCGGTTTCGATAGCCGTCCATGTACGCGCGAAGCTCCTCCGGCGTCGAGTTCTCCTTCCCGACTTCCCCGATCTCACCGCCGATCGAGATCGGCATCTCCTTCGGCTCGTGCCTGCGGATGTACTCCGTCAGGACCGCGCTGTACCGGCAATTGGCGTCCTGTTGCTCCGGCAGCGTCTTCTTCGAGAGATCGACCAGCGTCGACGTGTCGATGTCGATCTGAAAGAACCCCGACGGAATGGCTTCGTCGATGAGGGCCTCGATCGCGGCGATCTCGCGGTCCGGGTCTTCCTTCATCTTCTTCGGGTTCGTCTGGTAGTGGTCGCCCTGGAGAAAGATCGGCCCCGTCCAGCCTTCGCGGATCGCCGCACCGAGAAGGACCGCGGCATATTCGCCGGGACGCTGGTCGGTGTATCCGATCTCGCTCCTCGCGATCTCGAAGATCAACGCGCCGGCGTCGAGTGACCGGGCGGCGCGCAGAGCGGCGCGCATCGTGTCGTAGGAGAGCATGCGGATGTTGACGGCGGGGACGCTGAAGCCGTCGACCTCGCCGCGCCCGCGGGCCTCGTAGAGAGGGAGGATTGACGCGGGAAGGATCCCGAGCTCGCGAGCCGCCTCGCGGATGGTGCGCCGCGCGACGTCCCGGACCTCGGGGTCGCCGAAGACCGCGGTCCACACCAGGCTGTCGACGATCCCTTCGCGGAAACGGGCCGGGTCCACGATCCGGAGAGGGTCGCCCCGGCCGACCGTCTCGGATCTTTCGAGGAACCGGGCGAGCTCCCCTGATGTCAGAAAAAGTTCCATATTTTCGCTCCGCGGGCCGGGGGATTATAGCCGTCGCCTGCGCTCACTGCGGGACGCGCTCACGCGCCGGCGAGCGGCTCGGCCGGATGCGGCCTCGAC
>JALYUA010000127.1 GCA_030854005.1 Acidobacteriota bacterium | reverse complement strand
GTCCTCATCTTCGTGAACCGCCGGACCACCGCGTTCGACCTGGTCAAGGGCCTGACCGCGAACGGCTACCCCACTCGGGCGCTGGCCGGAAACGTCCCCCAGGACCGGCGGCTGAAGATCCTCACGGATTTCAAGGAAGGACGGCTCGCGGTTCTGGTCGCGACCGACGTCGCCTCGCGAGGCCTCCACATCGAGGGCGTCTCGCACGTCATCAACTACGACCTGCCCCAGGACGCGGAGGATTACGTCCACCGGATTGGCCGCACGGGGCGCGCGGGCGCCGTCGGCCAGGCCGTGTCCTTCGCGTGCGACGACTACGTCTTCTCGCTCGATGCGATCCAGAAACTGATCGGAAGGCCGATCGAGGTCCACTGGCCGTCAGAAGACCTCTTCCGCTCCGGGAAGGTCACGAGCGCCCCGCGGCCCCACGCCGCCGGGCAGCCGCGGAGATCCTCTCCGCGCCAGAAGCCCGCCGGGATGCGGATCCCGATCGCGGCCAGCCCCGAGGACCCGGACTCGTTGGGCCGGACGAAACGAAAGAGCAGGCGACGTTAATCGTTAAGCGTTCAGCGTCGAGCGCTTGACCGCCGCGAGAATTTCCTTCGAATTCTTTCCCGTTTCCCGTTTCCCGTTTTCCGTTTCCCGACCCCGGCGTCACGCGGCCGCCAGCGCTCCCGCGGCCACCCAGTGCGCGAGAAGACGCCGGATCCGGTACGAGTCGGCGGCGACACTCGACTCGCATTCCCGGGGCGTCGCGCCCTGGGAGACTCGGGTCCAGAGATCCCGGAAAAGGATCCCGTCGCGCTCGTCGGGGTGCGGCGTCGGCTTGACCTCGGTGGTCTTCAACTCCGCGTCGTCGGGAACCAGCGCGGCGGCCTGCTGGAACTCGTCGTACCGGCGCATGCCCTCGAGGGAGAGCGGGAGGATCTGCCGCAGCCCGGCCGCGCCGCTGTCGTCGGCGCTCGAATCCGCGGAGCGGGAAAAGAGAAAGGTCCCGGGCAGCGGTCTCTCGAGGAGCTGGTAGAAGGCCTCGTCGCCCGACAGCAACCCCGTCCGGCACGCCTGGAGCCGGCCCGCCTTCAGAAGGATCGTCGCGAGGACCTCGCCCTTCCGGTCCTTCACGTTGAGCGATCCGGAGACGCGGGATTCCGCGAGGCTCTGCAGCAGGGCGGGCAACCCGAAGATGTCGAGGTCGCCGGAAAGAGTCGCGGCGGGAGGGGACGCGGCGGTCTCGCCCGCCTGACTGCTCGACGGAGCCTCGGCGAACGCGATCAGGGCCTTCGACGCGGCCTTGCCGATCTCGTGGCCCGAGAATCTCTTCGCCAGGTCCTCGAACGCCGCGCGAACGGCGGGATGCGGGGTCGTCGAGAGCGCCTCGATGCAGTAGAACAGGCTCTGATCGTTCTGATGCAGGACGAGCCCGAACAGCTTGAAAGGGGCGTTCGTCTTGATCGAGCCGAGAAGCGCGTTCAAGGCCTCTTCATCGTCGGAAAGGTCCTGGCCGGCGAGCTCGGGCAGACGGGCCATCGTGTCGCCGAGCTCGGGCTTCCGCTTGAGGCCGTGCTCGACGACGGCCTTGTGCGCACCGGGCGTTCCGAAGCGGGCGAGCGCCGCGACCACGCGGTCGAGCAGCAGGCGCGTCTCGCGGGCGTCGTAGGGGCTGTCGGCGGCCTTGTTCAGGAGAACGGCCTCGAGATCCTGCAGGAGAGAGACGAGCGTCTGTTCCGCCTTCTCGTGCTTCAACTGCCCCAGGTTCGCGATCGCCTCCTTGACCAGAGGCGCCGGAAAGCGAAGCTCGAGATGCCGCACGGCGAGATCCACGTCCTCGTCGATCGGGGCGCCGGCGGGCCGCGGGATGCGGCGCAGCAGGTAGAGGAGGTTTCGGCGGTAGTACCACTCTTCGTCCGCGGCGCCGCGTCCGAACGCGGGCCTCAGGTCCGCCAGAGCCGCCTCGCGGGCGGAAGGCCCGTGCACTTCCAGCAGAAGGAGCAGCAGCCGGCGCCGCTCCCTCTTGACCTCGCGCCTCAGGTCCGACAGCAGGCCCTCCGGCGTCAGGTTCAGGAAAAAGTTCAGGACTTTGCGCAGTTGCGGATGGAGCTCGGCCGACTCCGCGTACTTGCGCAGCCGTTCGGGGTCGAGAGTCTCGTCCCCCTTCTTGCGCATCGACTGGGCGGCGACCGGATCGATCGAGCGGTCCGCGATGATGCGGTTGGCCAGATCGATCATGGTGCCCGACTGCGCGAGCGAGCCCTCGTTGAACCGGTCGACCGCCGAGCGCACCATCTCCTGGAACCTGCGGCTCGCTTCGGCGGGGTCCTCGGTCTCGGTCACGATGCGGCGCATCGCCTCGATCGCCGGGCTGGCCGGCACCGCCGCCGCGCGCGCCTCTTCCGTTGCGCCCGGCACGATCCATCCCGGGAGGCTGCTGCCGAGCGACTTGAAGACGTCGCCGGTGTTGACGTTCAGGCCCATTTCGCGCAGCCGGTCCAGGTACTGCTCGAACTCCTTGCCGGACCTCGACGTGCGCGCCGCGGCGGCGAGCGCCTGGGAAGCGAGCGGCGCCGAAGATCCTCCTCCCGAGCCGACCTCGCGCTCCAGCCGATCGAGAAGGACCGACAGCCGGCGCAGTCCCTGGAATTCGTCGCTGCCGACGGTCGCCTCGCCGGCCTTCGCGCCCGAGGCGGTCGCGAGGCCGCGGGCCCCAGTCGCCGGCGCCTGACGGAAGAGGACGTCGACCGCGGCGGCAGTCGCCGAGGAGGTGGTCGCGTCTTTCAGCCGGGTGAGATTGCTCTTCAAATACTCCCGATCACCCTCGGGGCAATAGGGAAGCACGCGCTCCTTCAACTCTTCGAGGAAGGTTTCGAACGGGCCCCGGGGCACCAGATTGAACTCTCCCATCAGGTGAACTTTTTTCACCGCATGAAAGAGGTAGTCCGACACGGGGATCTCGGTGCCTCCCCGGTACTGGGAGACCGTCCAGGAGTGGATGTTGGACGCCATGAGCTCCGGCGGGTACTTCAGCAGAACCCGAAACGCCTCCGCGACCACGAGGGGCGGCAGAGTGTCCGAGAGGTACTGCTCGAGCTCGTCGAGCGCCTCGCGCAACTCCGAGTTCATTGTGTCGCCGGGCATGTTCGAGTGGTCCTAGGCTAACGCACGTTCGGCCGCCGCGATAGCGGGCGGGCGTACAGAAAGGGCCGATTCGGGCGAAAAACCGGGCCTGCCGCGCCCGGGAGGCTCAGAAGCTCTTGAGAAAATCTGCGTTGGACTTGAACTTCGAAAGGCGGCCGAGAACCAGCTCCATCGCCTGGATCTTGTCCACGGCAGCCAGAGCGCGGCGCAGCTTGACGATCTTGGGGAGCTCGTCGGGCTCATAAAGCTTCTCTTCCTTCCGCGTCCCGGACTGCGGGATGTTGATGCAGGGAAAGATCCGCCGGTTGAACAGGTCCCGGTCGAGCACGATTTCCGTGTTGCCGGTGCCCTTGAATTCCTGAAAGATGATCTCGTCCATTCGGGAGCCGGTATCGACGAGCGCGGTCGCGATGATGGTGAGGGAACCGCCGCCCTCCGCGTTCCGGGCGGCCCCGAAGAAGCGCCGGGGCTTTTCCATCGTCCGGGCGTCGATGCCTCCCGACATGATCTTCCCGCCGCCCTTCTGCATGTGGTTGTAGGCGCGGGCCATGCGGGTGATCGAGTCGAGAAAGATGATCGCGTGCTTCCCGCACTCGACGAGACGGCGCGCCCGCTCGGCGACGATCTCGGCAACCGCGATGTGGTTCTCGGCGGAAAGGTCGGCCGATGACGCGATGACCTCGCCCCGGACGCTGCGGCGAAAGTCCGTGATCTCCTCCGGACGCTCGTCGATCAGGAGGACGATGACGTACACGTCGGGGTCGTTCTCCGACACCGCATGGGCCATCCGCTTCAGGAGAGTCGTTTTCCCGGCCTTCGGGGGAGCGACGATCAGGCACCTCTGTCCGCGCCCGATGGGAGTCAGGAGATCCGTCACGCGGCCGCACATCTCGTCCGGCTCGGTCTCGAGCTTCAGGCGGTCGTGAGGGTCGATAGAAACGAGGTCGGCGAACGCCGGCCTCTGACGGAACGCCGCTGGGTCCATCCCTTCCACCGTCTCGATCCGCCGAACCACCGAGCGCGAGCCGTCGGTGGCGAACGCGCTGATGAACGCGCCGGGCTCGAGGCCCTCGCGGACGATCAGGTCCCGGGGGACGATCGGGTCGCGGGGAGAGGGGAGATAGTTGGACTTCGCGTTGACGAGAACTCCCGGAGCGTTGTCGCGGGGAGGCAGGTAGAGGACGCCTTCGACCGGCCGTTCGGGCCCGGGCGCGATGGCATCTTCCGCGCGTTCCGAGTAGCCTCCGCTCCCGTTTCCGCCCTGCGGG
>JALYUA010000126.1 GCA_030854005.1 Acidobacteriota bacterium | reverse complement strand
GGGCAACTGACACGAATGACTTTCCTCATACTTCTTCGAGCGTGATCCGGTCGTTCGTGTAGATGTCGATGGTCGAGGCGATCAGAAGCGACTCCCGGGCGATATCGGCGGCGGTCAGATCCGACCGGTGCTTCAAGAGGGCTCGCGCCGCGGCGAGCGCGTAGGGGCCTCCGGAGCCGACCGCGAGAAGGCCCTCGTCGGGAGAGATCAGGTCGCCGGTTCCCGAGAGCAGCAGGGACGTCGTCTTGTCCGCCACGATCAGCAGCGCTTCGAGCTGCCGGAGCATCTTGTCCGTGCGCCAGTCCTTCGCGAGCTCGATCGCCGCACGCTCGAGGTTGCCCCGGTGCTCCTCGAGGCGCGCCTCGAAGCGGGAGAAGAGGGCGAACGCGTCGGCCGACGACCCGGCGAAACCGGCGATCACGTCGCCGCCCTTCAGGCGCCGGATCTTCGCCGCGGTCTGCTTCATGACCGTTGTTCCCAGCGTGACCTGGCCATCGGACGCCATCGCGACGCGGCCGTTGTGGCGGACACAGACCACGGTCGTGGAATGCCAGACGGGCTTGTTCATGGCACGAGGATAGCGCGACAAGGAGAAGGAATCGGGGATCGGGAGTCGAAGAGAAGCTGATCGCTGCGAGCTGACAGCTCAGAGCTTTACTTCCTCGCGCGCGCGGAGAGCACACGGATCGCGGCCTCGACGACCGCGTCCTCCTGGCCGGCGGTTTTCGCCGGACGGTCGGCCACCACGACGTCCGGACGCACTCCGCGGCCCTCGTACGACTGTCCGTCCGCGTCTTCGATCGCGCGCGCGGAAAACCAGAGCGACGAGCCGTCGGGCAGCTTTACCACCGCCGCGCCGCCCGAGAGCATCCCGGCGGTCTCCTCGCCGACGATCGGACCGATCCCGTGGCGACGGAATTTCAGCGCGAGAGCCTCGCCCGAGCTCGCGGTGCCCGAATTGACCAGGAGGGCGATCGGCAGCGGATGGTATTCCGGAGGGACGACGCGGACCCGGCCGCGGCTGCGCACCCGGTAGTCGCCCGCGCTCCAGCGCCCGCGCAGAAACGTCGAAAGTATGCCGGGGTCGTAGCCGCCGCTGTTGCCCCGCACGTCCAGCAGGAAGCCCTCGATGTCCGCGAGACCCGCGAGCTCGGGCTTCGCCGCGGCCGACTCGGTGCGGTCGGAGAGGAGATCGACGAGCGCGAGCGCAACCTCCGGCGAGATCCCCCAGAGGCGGGCGTACCCGAAGGCGTGCCCGCCGCGGCGCACGACGCGGGCGCTGCGCCAGAAGAGCGTGTCTCCCGGGGGCTCCGGCTCCAGCGCGAGAGTTGCGGTCTTCCGCTCGCCGCCCGCGGTCTCCCACGCGACCTCCACGGTCGACCGCAACGGCCCTTCGAGCGCGAGAAAGAGCGCGCGGAAGTCGAGCCGCGAGGCGCCGTACTCCCGGCCACCGATCGACACGATCCGGTCTCCGAGGCGCAGCCCGGCCCGCTCCGCCGCGCCGCCTGGCAGGACGGCCTTGACCGCATAGCCCGCGCCGTCGAGGCCGATCCGCAGGCCGGCCGTCGCCCATCGGGCCTCGGGAAGCCTTCCGGCGGGGATGCGGAAGGTGTGCGAATCGTCGAGCCTCGCCAGCAGCCGGTCGTAAGCGGCGTCGCGCTCCGGATCTCCCGCCGCCGCGGCGAGGTCCGCGGCGGCCCGCTCCACCGCCCCGTTCCAATCGACGCCCTTGAGGTTTGGATCCCAGAAGTCCTCGCGGATGCGGCGATCGATCTCCGCGAGCGCCGGCGAACGCGGCGCGGGCGCCGACGGCGGATCGGGGGAAGCGACCGAGGGGAGGATGAAAGAAACGAGCGCGAGAACGAGAATCGCGGGAAACGGACTCATGCGCGCGGGTGGGCCCGGCGGTAGACGTCCCGCAGCCGCGCGGCATCCAGGTGCGTGTACTTCTGCGTCGTCGAGAGCGACGCGTGGCCGAGCAGCTCCTGGATCGCGCGCAAATCCGCGCCGGCCTGGAGCAGATGAGTGGCGAACGTGTGGCGCAGCGCATGCGGCGAGATGGCGGCCGGCAGGCCGGCGGCGCGCAGCCGCCGCTTCAACACGCGCGACATCGAGCGGGTGGTGAGGCGCCCCCCGCGGGAGTTGACGAAGAGCGGCTCTCCTGAACGTTTTCCCTCCCGGCCGGCCGCCGCCGCGCGCAGAGCGCGCCGCAGGGGCAACCAGCAGCGCAGCGCCTCCTCCGCTTCCTCTCCGAACGGCACGATGCGCTCCTTGCGGCCCTTGCCCTGAGCCCGGAGCATGCGCGCCGAAAGGTCGACGTCCTCGAGATCGAGCGCCGCGGCTTCCGAGACGCGCAGCCCGGTGGCGTAGAGAAGCTCGAACAGGGCGCGCTCGCGCTCCGGAAATGGAGTCTCGTCCTCGGTGTCCAGCAGGGTCTCGGTGTCGGGCACGGTCAGCGCCCGGGGGAGCGCCCTCGGCGCGCGAGGCGATGGGAGGCCACGGGCGGGATTTTTCTCCAGATGGTTTTCGCGGCACGCCCAGCGCAGAAACGAACGAACCGTCGAGAGATGCCGGCCGAGCGAGCGGTTGGACAGCTTCGCGCGATGAAGAGACGCGACGTGAGAGCGCACCGCCAGCGTGTCGATCTTCGAGAGGGGAGTCTTCGACGCCGGAGTCTCGCCGAAGTCTGACTCCCAGAAATCGGCGAAGCGCTCGAGGTCGGACCGGTAAGCCAGGACGGTGGCCGGCGAGAATCGGCGCTCATCCTCCAGGTAGGCGATGAAGTCCTCGATCGCCCGCGAGAGCGTGATCACTGGAGGAAGTGTAAGGGAAGAAGGCGCCGGGCGAAGGGCGAAGGATACGACCGGAGGGCTACTTCCTCTTTCCGAACCCGCGCACGTCCTCCTTCACCAGGGACTCGATCTGTTCCTTCGAGAACTTCTTGCCGAAGGCGGGCATGTCTTCTCCGCCTTTCGTGACGGTCTTGATCAGCTCGGCGTCATTCTTGGCGGATTGCCATTCGGCGTCCGTGAAGTCTCTCGCCATGAGCTGCTTTCCCTTGGGCGTGTTCCCTTTTCCATCCTCGCCGTGGCACTTGGCGCAGTACTCGACGAACGTGGGCGAGGGATGCGGGCCCGCCGCCATCACGACGACGGCGGAGCCGCCGATCACCGCGAAGACGAGGCTCGCCGCGACGCGGGTGCTCTTCATTGTCTTCAGCCCTTCCTCGCTTTCTCGATGTCGCGGAGCAGGTGCTCCGGTTCCCAGCTTTCCCCGTAGTAGATGGAAGAGAGGCGGCCGTCGGGATCCACCACCGCCACGGCCTGGCCGTGGATGACCTGCCCGCGCTCGGTGTAATAGAGGACGCCGAAGGAGGACGCGACGTCGGCGACCGCGGCGGGAGAGCCCGTCAGGAATCTCCACCGCCTGCCGTCCGCGCCCGCCTTTTTCGCGTAGTCGGCCAGAACGGCCGGGGTGTCGTGCTCGGGGTCCACGGTCACGACGAGCAGCCGGCCGTAACCCTTCTGTTTCAAGAGTGCGTCGAGCCGCGAGAACTTGGCGGTGGTCATCGGGCAGGCGGTGGCGACCGGGCACCGCGTGTAGAGAAACGTGACCGCCACCGGCTCGCCTCGCAAGGACGACAGTCTTACGGGCTTCGAGGCCTGATCGATCAGCTCGAAGTCGGGGATTCGCTCGCCGAGCCGAACCGCGCGGTTAGGGACCGGCGTCACGGCGCTCGCTGAAGACGTGTCCGGAGCGGCGGCGACGGCGGCGGGAGAGCGGCGCGCCCCCGAGCCCGGACGGCGCCGGATTCCCTCGAGCCAGTACCGGCTCTCTTCGACGACGAGGGTGGCGTCGATCGTGTCTCCGGCGGCGAGAGCGCGCGCGACTTCGGGCCCCCCCCGGGTGGGGAACACCATCGTCATCGCGCCCATGAAACCGGGCACCGCATCGTGCTCGACGAGCACGTCCGCGCCGCCGTTCTTGACCTCGCGCACGATGCCGTGAAACGGGTATCGCTTGACGGCGGCGGTTTCATCCGCGGCGGAAGGCTCGCTCGGGCGGCATGCGGGCGAAGCCGCCAGGAGGCAGAGGAAGAAGAGGCCTGCGGCAAGGGCGGCGGGAACGGAGACTCGCCGCCCGGACTGCTCTGTCGCGACCGTCTCCGTGTTCACGCGAACATTCAACGCGAAGGGGCGGGTCGAACTTCCGACGTTAACGGACCGTTCAGGCTGGGAGCCTGTCCCCGAGCGCTCAGGGGATCTCGAACGTGACGGAGGTCCAGACGCTTTCCCAGTCCGCGTCGACGCCCTTCGGCGCCGGTACCATGTGCACCGCCTCGACAAGCCAGACGCCGCGCCGGGGCAGCCGGATGGAGATTCCGCCGTCTTTCCCGGAGCGGGCGGTCACGGTGTTGTCGGGATTGTCCCGGCAGATCGCCTTCACGAGCGCCCCGGCGAGAGGCTTGTCCTCGTAGAGGAGGCGAAGCTTCACGGGGGACCCGGCGCCGGCCTCCTCCCGCCACGCCGCGGGATCGCTGCCGAGCAGCAGCTCGAAGGTGAGGCCCAGGCGGCGGTCGTAATCGCGGCCGCGCGTCCCGGCGAAGACGATCGACTTCACGCTGCGGGAGAAGACTTCGCGCCCGGGCTTCTGCTTCTCGCCGCGCTTCTCCCGCTCCTTCAGCACCTGGTCGAGACCCTCGTCGGCCAGGTACTTCTCGAACTTCTCCGCCTCGAGGGTTACCGGCGACCGATCGCTCCGATATCCGATCACCGCGACGCCGGGCGATTCGACCCGCGCGAATCCCGCAGGATCCGTTCCTGGAAGTCCAGGCACGGGCGCTTCTCCGAGATTGGAGACGAGGAAGAAGCGGCGGATGCGCCGGTCATCCCTGGGGACGGGCTCGCCGCGGAAATGCTCTCCGACCTTGAGCGCGACCGTGAAATCCTCGCGCACGCCGGGCCGGAAGGTCGAAGGCTCGATCCAGAAATCGTGCGCGGAGAGCGCCGCGGGCGCGAGCGCCAGAAGAAGGGCGAGACTTCGCCGGATCACTTTGCCGCCGGAGCCGTCAGGTAGGACGCGAGCTTGTCGCGGTCGACGTTCCCGCCCGAGAGGATCACGCCCACCTTCCGGCCGGCAAAATCCGCCTTCCGGTGGCGCACGGCCGCCGCGCCGGCCACGCCGGACGGCTCGACCAAGACCTTCATCCGCTCGAGCATCCAGCACAGGGTCTCGACCATCTCGTCATCCGATACGAGCAGGACCGCCTCCACGGTTTGCTGCACGATGGGAAAGGTCAGTTTTCCGGGAGAGGACACCTGCAGCCCGTCGGCGATCGTGCGCGGGATGTCGATGACGACCCTCTCCCCTTTCGCCAGCGAATCGGCCGTGTCGGCGGCGGTCTCGGGCTCGGTCCCGTACACGGCAATCTGCGGCCGCAGGTGCCGCGCCGCGAAGGCGCAGCCGGCGATGAGGCCCCCGCCTGACACGGGGACGACCAGGGCGTCGAGGTCCGGGACGTCTTCGAGCAGCTCGACCGCGGCGGTCGCGGCGCCGGCCATGATCTTGTAGTCGTCGAACGGAGGGACCAGCAGCGCGCCGCGCTCACGGACCAGCCGCTGCCCGATGTCGTCGCGGCTTTCCGAGTATCGGTCGTACAGCACGACCTCGGCCCCGTAACCGCGCGTCGCCGCGAGCTTCGAAGCCGGAGCGTCGCTCGGCATCACGATCGTCGCCTTCAGTCCGAGGATCTTCGAGACGAGGGCCACGGCCTGCGCGTGGTTTCCCGAGGAATACGCGACGACGTCCGTCACCCGCGAGGTCTCCGTCTCCGACTTGAGCTTGTTGTAGGCCCCCCGGAACTTGAAGGCGCCGGCGCGCTGCAGGTTCTCGGCCTTGAAGAAGACCGACGCGTTGGCCGCCTCGTCGAACTGGCGCGATCGCAGCACCGGCGTGCGGATCGCGACGCCCGCGAGCCGCCGGCGGGCTTCTTCGACGCCGGCGAAGGTCAACATGCGAGGGAACCGGGGGCCGGGAGACGGGAAACGGGAAACGGGAAACGGAGCGCGCACACCGCGCGGCTCGGGACGGCAGGCGGGAGGCGGGAGGGGGGAGGCGGAAATCGAACGGAGCCGTTCATCCGGGGACCACGGCGGTGGCGCCTGTCGATTCCCGCCAGTCGCGGATCGCGGTCAGGGCCCGGTCCACCATCCGGCGGCGGCGCTCGGCCTTGTCGCGGATCGGGGAGTGCGAGGAGTCTTCGATCAGGCCGAACGTGACGTTCATCGGCTCAAATTTTTCAGACGGCGGACGGTCGGAGCAGTGCCGCGCGAGCGAGCCGATCGCCGTCGTGGCCGGAATTTCCAGCGGCTCGCGCCCTTCGAGCGTCTGCGCGATCGTGCGGCCGACGGCCAGCCCCGTCGCCGCGCTCTCGACGTATCCCTCGACACCCGTGATCTGTCCCGCAAAGGAAATGCGGGGCTCGCGGCGCATGCGCCAGAGGCGGTCCAAGTGGGCCGGCGCGTGGATGTACGTGTTGCGGTGGAGCATCCCGTACCGGGCGAACGACGCGTTTTGGAGCCCGGGGATCTTCCGGAAGATTCGTTGCTGCTCCGGGATCTTCAGCTTCGTCTGGAAGCCGACGAGGTTGTAATGCTCCTTCGCGAGATCGTCCTGCCGCAGCTGCACGACGGCCCAGGGAATCCGTCCCGTCGCGGGGTCCGGCAGTCCCATCGGTTTCATCGGGCCGTGCCGCAGCGTCTCGCGTCCGCGGTCCGCCATCACCTCGATCGGCAGGCAGCCTTCGAAGTAGATCCCCTTCTCGAAGTCGTGCACCGGCACGGTCTCACCCGTGAGCAGGTCGGTCATCAGCTCTTCGTACTGTTCCCGCGAAAGCGGGCAGTTCCAGTAATCGTCGCCGGCGCCCTTCCCGTAACGCGACATCGCGTACATCTTCGAAAAGTCGAGTGAGTCCGCGACCACGACGGGCGCGATCGAATCGTAGAAGTAGAGGTCCTCCGTCCCGAGGAGCCGCCCGATCTCGGCGTCCAACGCGGCGGACGTGAGCGGTCCCGTCGCGATGACGACGTGCCCCTGGCGCGGAATCTCCCGGACCTCTTCCCGCACGACCTCGATCTCCGGCAGGGCCGAGAGAGCGGACGTCACCGCGCGGGCAAAGATGTCCCGGTCCATCGCGAGGGCATCCCCCGCCGGCAAAGCGGCCTGCCGCGCGCTGCGCACGATCAGCGAGTCGAGCTCCTCCATCTCGCGCTTCAAGAGCCCGACGGCGTTCAACGGATTGTCGGATCGAAACGAGTTCGAGCACACGAGCTCGGCGAACTGGTCCGTCCGGTGCGCCGAGGTCGAGACGCTCGGGCGCATTTCGTAGAGCTGCACCCGATGGCCGCGCCGGGCGAGCTGCCAGGCGCACTCGGAGCCCGCGAGGCCGGCGCCGACGATCGTGACGGTCTCGAAGTTCACGCCGGCGATTCTATGAGACGGGCGAAGAGGCGAGGAGGGGAACGGGAACGGGAAGCGAAGGCCCCCAGGGACCACGATTCGCTTCTGCCGTTCTCCTGTCGGTGATTCGCGCGTTTCGCGCTTCTCAGATTCGCCCTGCGCCCTTCGCCTTCCTCCGCGAGAGCGGCACGACGAAACGGATCGAAGTGAGCCGCGGGGAGAACGCCGCGATCTTGTTGTCGACCAGACCCGCGGCGAGGCCCGCTTTCTGCACGTCCAGCCACACGTACGGAAATTTCAGCTCGGCGGCGAAAGGCTTCTTCGGCAACACGGTCCAGAGCGACCCTGAGGGCGCCAGACGCTTTTCGAGTGTCCGGAAGAATCCGGTGAGCGAGCCTTCCGCCGGAACCTCCGCGAGGATCCAGGCGATCGGGCCGGCGGGGACTTCGCCCATCCGCTCGACGAGCGGCCCGAAAATCTCGCGAGCCGTCCGGGTGAACTCCGGGGAAACGCCGACAGCGAACGCGGGAGCATCTCCCGGAAGAGAGAACTTCGCCCAGGGAGCCTGCGTCATTTCGGTCGTTCGTAGATCGGGACGAGGAAGATCGCCTCGAGGTCGGGCCCGAACACCGGCACGGAGACGGCGACCTGCCAGTACGTGCACTCGTCCTTCGAGAGGTCGGTTCCCGGCTGGCCGGCCGGGACCTCCATCGCGATCGGAAAGGATGTCATGGTCCCCTGGGCGAAAGCGGGCAGCGTCTGCACCTCCGACCAGGCCTCGTAGGCGCGCATGCCGGCGGTGTCTCGCGGCGCGGCGTCGGCATCGTCCGCATCGTCCGCCGCGTCCGACGGGTCGGCCCCACGCTGCTCGATCCGACGCAGCGTCACCTGCGGCGGGCCGGTCGGCCGCATCGCTCGCGTCGTCTGAAAGACCGCCTCGAAGCGGCCGCCCGTGAAGGAGGGGAAGGTCGACCACGCGAGCCTCGGCGTCCCGACGCGGGCCGCCTGCACCATTTTCCGCACCGTGTCGTAGACGACGAAGATCGCGATGAGATCGAAGAGGCCGAGGACGAGCGACACGAGCACGCGGGCACCCGCGGCCATGGGCACCGTCCACAGGATGTTCAGGAGTCCGATGAAGAGGAAGAAGACGAGGCGGCCGAACACTGCCCGGAAGGCGCTCTCCGAGCCCTCGGGGATCGCGCCGGCGGAATCCCAGTCGTTGTCGCTCGTCCACGGCGCGCCGGTCCGCGGCGCGGTCGCTCCGCTCTTGCGAATGATGGTCTTCACGCCGAGTGTCGTCACGAGCAGACCCGCCATCGCGAAGATCCCGCCGAAGACGAGCGGGAAATACGTTTTCCTGTCTGCCGGGTCGATAC
>JALYUA010000112.1 GCA_030854005.1 Acidobacteriota bacterium | reverse complement strand
ATCGAGGCGGCGGGGGCGACGACGATCAACCCATTCTGGGGTGGGACGTGGGGCATCGGCGTCGCTCCCGAGGGCGCCGATGTTTCCGCGCCATTTGCGAGCGTCAACTTTCGCCTGGCGTCGCCCGGCCTCTTCCAGACCTTCGGGACTACGCTTCTGTCCGGGCGCGATTTTTCGGATACGGACCGGCCGGGAACGCCGGACGTCGCGATCGTCAGCCGCCGCCTCGCCAGGAGATTCTGGGGCTCGCGCGGCGCCGTCGGCCGCATGATTCTGCGCCGGTCGCCGGACGGGCGATTGATTCGGATGACGGTCGTGGGCGTGGCGGCGGACGTCCGCGACGCGGGGGACCTCGCCGACGCCGTGTACATGCCCTACGCGCAGGTCGCCGGACACTCCGCGGGGGAGTCTTTCTGGCTCATGGCCCGGGCGGGCGGGCCCGGCGCGGCGGAAAGAGCGCACAGCGAGGCTTCGGCCCGGGACCTCCGCCGCGCGATCGCTCGCGTGGATGGCGCTCTCGCCCCGGCCGAGCTTTCCGGGATGGACCGCCTCTACTCGCGCTCGCTCGCGCAGAATCGGCTGGGCGCGTCGGTACTTGCGCTCTTCGCCGCCTTCGGGCTTCTGCTCGCGACGGTCGGGATCTTCGGCGTCGTGTCTTTCACGGCCGGGCAGCGGCGGCCCGAGATCGGCATCCGCGTCGCCCTCGGCGCCACCCCGTGGCAGATCCGGATGCTGGTGCTCCGGCAGGGCGTCCTTCTGTCGGCCGCGGGCGTCGCCGTCGGGCTCGCCGGGTGCGTGGGGGCCCACGCCCTCCTCTCGCGAGCTCTGCCCGACCTTCCGTCGAGCCTATGGGGTACCGCGTCGATCGGGCTCGCCCTATTTCTGCTCGCCGCTCTGGCCTCGTTTCTGCCGGCCCGCCGCGCGTCCCGGCTCGATCCGGGGACCGCTCTTCATGAATCGTGACCGGGCCGCTGTCAACAGGAGGGGAACATGTCCAACGTGATCCAGGATCTTCGCTATGCGCTCCGGTTCTTCCGGAAGAGCCCGGGCTTCTTTCTGCTCGCGGTGGGAACTCTCGCGTTCGGGATCGGCGCGAATGCGGCGATCTTCACGATCGTCAACGGCGTGCTCCTGCATCCCCTTCCGCTTCCTTCCGGCGAGAAAATCGCCTTTCTGACGCGCTCCGGCGACGTTTCGATCCCCGACGGAGTGGACTGGCGGGCGCGAAGCAGAACCTTTGAATCGATCTCTCTCTTTCTCCGCACCTGGGCCTTCGACTGGAGCGGCGCCGGCGAGCCCGAGCGCCTCATGGGCACGGTCGCGGACTCGCAGTTCTTCCGGGTGCTCGGCGTCCGGCCGGTGATCGGCCGCCTGATCGAGCCGCGGGACGACCAGCCGGGCGCGGACCGCGTGATCGTGATCGGCAGCGGCTTCTGGAAGCGGGCGTTCGGCGCGGACCGGGGCGTCATCGGGAAGAAGATCCGGCTCTCGGATCATGAGGCGACGATCGTCGGCGTCGCTCCGCCCGAAGCGGACTTCCTGCACGACGGGGTCGATCTCTACGTCCCGGCCGCCGTCGAGGTGCCCTGGGCTCTCCTGGAGCGGGGCACCAACAATTTCGACGCGATCGGGCGCCTGAAGCCCGGCGTGTCGATTACGGCCGCGCGGGCCGAAATCGTCGCGATCACCACCGATCTCTCCCGGCAATACCCGAGGACGAACGCTCACAAGATCGTGATGCCGATCCTGCTGCTCGACTATCTCGTGCGCTCGATCCGGCCCGCCCTGCTCGTCCTGCTGGCGGCCGTCGGTCTCGTTCTCCTCCTCGCGTGCCTGAACCTCGCGAGCCTCCTGCTCGCGCGCGCCTCGGTCCGGCAGCCTGAGATCGCGCTGCGGGTGGCGCTCGGCGCCGGCCGCGGCCGGATCCTCCGCCAGCTCGTCACCGAGGGCCTTCTGCTCTCTTCGATCGGCGGTGCGCTCGGCGTCGGGATCGCGTCGCTCGCGAAGGACGCTCTTCTGTCCATCGCTCCCGGAGCCCTGCCGCGCGCCTCGGAGATCGGGCTCGATCTCCCCGTCGTCGGATTCGGCGTTCTGCTGGCCCTCGTCACCGGAGTCGCCTTCGGGCTCGCGCCCGCGCTCTCGATCGGTCGGACGGACCCGGCGCTCGCTCTGGCCGGCGGCGGACGCGGCGGCGAGGGGGGACCGGCGCGCCACCGGACGCTCGGCTTCGTCGCGTCGGCGGAAGTCGCTCTCGCGTGTCTGCTCTTGGTCGGCGCGGGACTCCTGCTCGGGAGCTTCCGCCGCCTCGCCGGCGCCCCTCTCGGCTTCGCGCCGAGCCATGTGCTGACGGCGAGGATCGTGCTTCCGGAATCGCGATACTCGAAGAAGGATCCGCAGACCCGCGCGTTCGAAGGCATCGTGGAACAGATGCGCCGGATTCCCGGCGTCGTCTCCGCCGCCTACGTCATCGGAGCGCCGCTCGAGAGCGGTGGAATCGGCGGAAGCCTGAAGATCGACAAGAGGCCCGAACCGCTGCCCAGGGACCGGACGTCCGCGCGGTCGCGCCCCGTGGCGGGCGATTACTTCGGGACGATGCGCCTCGGGGTCGTGAAGGGCCGCCCGCTGACCGCGGCGGACCGCGAGGGGACTCTGCCGGTGGCGGTCGTGAACCGGCAGTTCGTCCGCGAGAACTTTCCCTCCGAGGATCCCATCGGGCGGCGGATCCTGTGGAACGGCTGGGGAGCCGACATCTGGATGACGATCGTCGGGGTCGCCGAAGACGTGAAGACGGCGGACATCGCCTCGCCCGACGAGTCGGCGGTCTACACGCCGTACTCGCAGCGGCCCGCGAGCTGGCAGCGGTTCGGGACGCTCGTCCTCCGCACGTCGGGGGACCCGGCGGCGTACGGCCGCGGCCTGCGCAGGGCGGTGTGGGCCGTCGACCCGACCCTGACTCTCTCGGACGTCAAGACGATGGAAGAGAACAAGGCGACCGCGCTCGCCTCGCGGCGGTTCAGCTCTCACCTGCTGACGGCGTTCGGCGTGGCGGCTCTTCTGCTCGCTCTCCAGGGCATCGCGGGCGTGCTGTCCTACTCGGTGGCTCAGCGGCGGAGGGAGTTCGGAATCCGGATCGCGCTGGGCGCGTCGGCCCGCGACGTCTTCGGCTCCGTCCTGCGTCGCGCCCTCCGGCTCACCATGGCCGGGCTCGCTGTCGGACTCCTCGGCGCGCTCGCGCTCACCCGGCTGCTGTCGGGCCTTCTCTACGGCATTACCGCTTCCGATCCCGGAACCTACGGGATCGCGGCGCTCGTGGTCGTGGTCACGGCGCTCCTCGCCTGCGCGGTGCCGGCGCGGCGCGCCACCCGCGTCGATCCGATGATCGCGATTCGCGCCGAATGAGAACACTCGGAACGAAGCGCGCGGCGCTTCGAGAGGATCCCGAATGAACGGCAGCGACTGGAAGATGGCGCTTCGAAACGTCCGCCGCGCGCCGGGAGCGGCAGCCGCCGTGATTCTGACCGTCGCGATCGGGGTCGCGGCGACCGCCACGATCTTCGCCGTCGTCGACGCGCTGTATCTCCGCCCGCTCCCCGGGGTCGACCGACCGGCGGAGCTCGTCAACGTGCACGCGACCAGCCCCGACGGGTCGACGTTTCACTCGGTCTCCTACCCGACGTGGCGCGAGCTCGCCGCGGACGGCGGGCCATTCTCCGGATTGACCGCGTTCTCCTCGAGGCTCGTGAGCGTCGGGGCCGGCGGCGAGCCGCGCCTGGCGATCGTTCAGGTCGTCACCGGAAATTACTTTCAGGTGTTGGGCGCGAAGGCGTCGCTCGGCCGCCTTCTCTCGCCGGCCGACGATTCCGCGGGATCGCCGCCCGCCGCCGTCGTCAGCGAATCCGCCTGGAGAGACCGCTTCGGCGCCGATCCGTCCGCCGTCGGAAGGACGGTTCTCGTCAACGGACGTCCCTTCTCGATCGTGGGCGTGTCGGCCCCGGGGTTCACCGGAACCTTTCTCGGGCAGCCCTTCGACGTCTGGTTGACCATCGGAGGAGCGGGGCCGATCGCGGGCGCGGATGCCGAGTCGCCCGACCGGCACTGGCTCGAGCTCGTCGGGCGGCGCCGGGCGGGTGTGTCGCTCCCGATGACGTCGCGCGCGCTCGCCGTGATGGCTCCCCGTCTCGAGCGCGAATGGCCGGTCGCCAACCGCGGGATCGGATTCGATGTGCGCCAGACGACCGGATTCGAAGATTCCCTGAAGGGGCCGGCCATCGCGTTCTTTGCCGTGCTCGCGGCGCTGGCCCTCCTCGTCCTGGCGATCGCCTGCGCGAACGTGACCGGGATTCTCCTCGCGCGTGCCCTGGGCCGCGAGCGGGAGATCGGCATCCGCGCGGCTCTCGGGGCAGGCCGCGCGCGCCTCGTGCGTCTGCTCCTGGTCGAAAATCTCTTTCAGTTCCTGGCCGGCGGCGTCGTCGGCGTCGCCCTTTCCTTCTGGACGGCGCCGCTGCTCGAGCGCTTCGACCTTCCGACGCCCGTTCCGTTCGCCTTCCACTTCGCCCCGGGCGGGCGCGTGATCCTCTTCGGGATGGCGGCGTCCGCGCTGGCGGGACTCCTGTTTGGACTTCTTCCCGCTTTTCTCGCCACCCGCACGGACAGGACGACCTTCCTGCGGGAAGGGATGCCGACCGAGCGTCGACGCACGTCGCGGATCCGGTCCGTCTTCGTCGGAGGCCAGGTCGCGATCTCGGTTCTGCTTCTCGTGGCCGCGGGCCTCTTCGCTCAGACGGTCCGCAACGCGTCCGCCGCGAATCCCGGCTTTTCTCCCGACGGGCTCTCGATCACCTCGGTCGACCTCTCGCTCCTGGGATACGACGCCGCCCGCGCG
>JALYUA010000109.1 GCA_030854005.1 Acidobacteriota bacterium | reverse complement strand
TCCTTGGCCGGGACCACCGCGACGCGCTTGACCGGCGCCGCCGTCGGCTTCAGCTTCTTTCTCGCGGCGACATCCGCCTCGGCGATCTTCGCGCTCGCCTGCTCCCGGAGCTGCTGGGCTTCCACCCGTCCGCCGTCCATCGCGAGCGTGTCGTCGGCGCGCTTCTTCGCTTCGTCGAAGTTGCCGGCGGCGAACGCCGCGACGGCATCCTGCATGGCCTTGTCAGCTTCGGCGGTCTTGCGCGACTGCTCCACCTTGCCCTGGAGCGCGTTTTCCGCCATCTGCGCGTACTGCCGGGCCTGCGCGTTGTTCGGGCTGCGCGCGAGAAGGCGGCGGAAGAGGGCGAGGCTTTCCTCGTACTTGCCGTCGGCGAAAAGCTTCTTGCCTTCCTCGAGAGAGCCGCGGCGGTCGCGCGTTTCCTTCTCCATCGCGAGGTCGACCGGTGTCGTGGGGTGCGACACTTTCGCCCGCCGCCACAGGAGCCCGCCGACGATGGCGACCAGCACGAGCACCGCGACCCCGACCACGCGCCAGAACCAGGCTGGATTGACCTCCGAGCGGACGAGCCGCTTCCAGTCCTGACCCTTGAGAAGCGCGGCCTTCTCCTGGAGCTTCTGGACCAGCGAAGGCGGCCGTCCCTTGCTCGAGTCCTTCGGAGCCGACATCCGCCGCTTCGCCGGAAGCGCGAACGGCGTCGTCGGCGCACGGGACGCGGCGAAGGCGCCCGGGGACTGCGAAGCGGCGGCGGGACCGGGGGAACGGTCCGCGCCCGGAAGGGACTCCGCTTTCCCGGAGCCGGACGCCCCCGGCACGACCGGAGTCAGCGGAGGGAGCGACTCCCCCGGCGTCGAGACCGCGCCCGGCGGGGAGGAAGCGGAAACGGAAGCCTCGGCGCCGCCCGGCAGAGGTGATGCTTCCGGGGTCGCGCGTGGATCCGACGGAATGGGAACTCCGGGATCGTCGATGCGAAACGCCTGCGTCGCGTCTTCGTGGCGAACGGGCGGCCGGACCTGGGTGCTGCGGCCGGAGCGCGCCTCCGTACTGTGGCGGTTTTCTTCCGCGGCTTCCAAGACCAGCTGATCGATGTTGGCGAGCTTCAGCGTCGGCATGAACTCGGCCTCGGACACGATCGTGCCGAGGTCCTGGAGCGCCCGCTGCTCCTCCAGATGCGCGCGCAGCTGGTAGAGCGCGAGCGCGAAGTCCTTGCCTCGCTGATACCGGTTCCAGGGGTCCTTCGCCATCGCGCGCGCCACGATCGGGTTGAACTCGGAGGGGACCTCGCTCGACAGCTCGGCTGGAGGGGTGAAGTCCTCGTGGACGATCTTGTAGGAAATGGCGGTGAGGTTCTCGCCGACGAACGGTTTGCGGTGCGTCAGCAGCTCGTAGAGGACCACCCCGAGAGAAAAGATGTCGCTGCGCCCGTCGACCGGAGCGCCCGAGACCTGCTCCGGAGACATGTAGTTCGGGGTCCCGAGGAACTGTCCGGTCGTCGTGAGGTTCGAGGAGGCGACCTTCGCAATCCCGAAGTCGGTGATCTTCACCTTCTCATCCGTCGTGATGATGATGTTCGCGGGCTTGATGTCCCGGTGGATGATCCCCTTACGGTGCGCATAGTCGATGGCCTCGGCGACCTGCGCGATCATTTCCGCGATCTGGTCGTACGAGAAAGGGGCCCGCTCCGCCAGCAGCGACTTCAGGTTCTTTCCCTCGATGTACTCCATGGCGATGAAGGACGTCGAGGTCTCGGGGTCTTCCCCGATGTCGTGGATCGTGACGATGTGAGGGTGGGAGAGGATGCCGGCCGTCTGGGCCTCGCGGACGAACCGCTCCCGGAATTCGCGCGATTCGGAGTCGTCGTCTCCCGCCATGCTGGACGCCCGGATCGTCTTGATGGCCACCATGCGGCCGATCACGGGATCCTTGGCGAGGTACACGACTCCCATCGCGCCCTTCCCGAGCTCGCTCAGTACCTCGTACCGGCCGAGCTTGAGAAGCCGGGCCCCCGCGACTCCTTTATCCCCCATTGGACTCGAAGAAACTCCTTTCCCCCGAAGGCGAAAGTTCCCCGAACACGCCTCCCGAGAGAGAACGGATTCCCGAAATTGTAGCGTCGCCGCGAAGGGGGGTCAATGCGCGCGTGTCATCGGGCGGCAGGCGGCGCTTTTTTTTCGACCCGAAGGCCGCCGTCGGACGCGTCCTTCCCTCCGCAGGGCGGCGAAAAGAGGACGCCGCGGCGTCCGCGGTCTCCCTTTCGACATCCGCCTCGAGACCGCCCGCAGAGGCCGCGAGGGAAGCGGCCGACGGGAGCCCAACGGAGGCGGTCCTTTCGAAAAGCCTCGCAGAAGCGGGCCCGGCGGCGCACCGCCGCCACGCGAGGCCGTGAATATAATCCGGCGCATGAAAATTCTTTCGGCTCCGGAGATCCGGAATGTCGCCGTCCTCGGGCACAACACGGTGGGCAAAACGACGCTCATCGCCGGGTTGATGCACGCGGCCGGCGCGACCACCCGCCCCGGAAAAATCGAAGAGGGCACGTGCCCGACGGATTTCGACGGAGAGGAGATCGAGCGGCGAATTTCTATCAACCTCGCGTGCGCGCACGTCGTCCATCGAGACGTGAGGATCAATTTCATCGACGCCCCGGGCTACGGGATCTTCTCCCCCGAGGCGCGGGCCGCCGTTTCCGCGGCCGATTCGGTCCTCCTCGTCCTCGACGCGGTCTCCGGGGTCGAGGTCCAGACGGAAAAGGCGTGGAAATTCGCCTCGGAGTTCGGCCGGCCCGTCCTCCTGGTCGTCAACCGCATGGACCGGGAGCGAGCCTCGTTCGACCGCGTCCTCGAGGCGATGAAGAACCGGTTCGGCCGCGGCGTCGTCGCCCTCCAGATCCCGGTCGGGGAGGAGCGCGCCTTCCGCGGGACGATCGACCTCGTCCGCATGGAAGCGCACTCCCACGACAGCGGAAAGCGCGTGGACGGCCCGATCCCGGAAGAGCTCGCCGAACAGGCCCGCGCCCAGCACGAGCAGCTCGTCGAGCTCGTCGCCGAGGGCGAGGACGGGCTCATGGAGAAGTTTTTCGCGCAGGGCACGCTCGACCCGGCCGACCTGATGCCGGGGTTGAAGTCCGAAGTGGCCGACCGGAAGATCTTTCCGGTGCTGTGCGCCTCCTCCGCCCACGAGATCGGCCTCGTCCGGATCCTGGACGCCTGCGTGGCCATCCTTCCCTCCCCCGAGGGCTCCGCGGTCGAGGGGACGGGCAAGGACGGCAAGCCGGCGAAGATCTTCACCAACGAGTCCGATCCCGCCGTCGCCCAGGTCTTCAAGACCGTCTCGGACCCGTTCGCCGGCCGGATCTCCTACCTGCGCGTGCGCTCCGGGAAATTCCAGTCCGACGGCACGTACTGGAATTCCACCCGCGGGATCCCGGAGCGCTTCTCGGGGCTCTTCCTCCCCCAGGGCAAGGAACACGTCAACGTGCCCGAGGCGCGCGCCGGCGACATCGTGGCGGTGGCGAAACTGAAGGAGACGACGAGCGGCGACACGCTGACCGCGAAGGACCATCCGGTCGTCCTCCCGAAGCTCGTCGTGCCGGAGGCGTCCATCGCGTACGCCATCGAGCCGCGCGCGAAGGGCGACGAGGACAAGATATCGACCGCCCTCCACAAGCTGATCGAGGAAGACCCTTCCCTCCACTTCCAGCGCGACGACGAGACCAAGGAGTTTCACCTCTCGGGCGCGTCGCAGCTGCACGTCGAGATCGCCGTGGCGCGGCTCAAGAGGCGGTACGGCGTCGAGGTCATCCTCCATCCGCCGAAGGTGCCCTACCGCGAGACGATCAAGGGAAAGGCGGAGGCGCACGGCAGGCACAAGAAGCAGTCCGGCGGCCACGGCCAGTTCGCCGACTGCCGAATCCGGGTCGAGCCGCTGCCGCGCGGAGCGGACTTCGAGTTCGTCGACGACATCTACGGAGGCTCGATTCCCCGCAACTTCATCCCGGCGGTCGAGAAGGGCATCCAGGAGGTCCGCCGCAAGGGATTCCTGGCCGGCTTCCCGATGGTCGACTTCCGCGTGATCCTCTACGACGGCCAGTACCACGACGTCGACTCGTCGGAGCTCGCCTTCAAGATCGCGGGATCCCTCGCCTACAAAGAGGCGATGGAGAAGGCGCGGCCCACGCTGCTCGAGCCGGTCATGAACGTCGAGGTCTCGACGCCCAACGAATACGTCGGCGACCTGATGGGGGATCTCTCCTCACGGCGGGGCCACGTGCAGGGAATGGACGGGGAGGCGGAAGACACGGTGATCAAGGCGCAGGTGCCGATGGCGGAGATGCTTTCCTACGGTGCGCAGCTGCGATCGATCACCCAGGGGCGCGGCACGTTCCACATGGAGTTCTCGCACTACTCGGAAGTGCCCCACGCGGCCCAGGAGAAGATCATCGCGCAGTCGAAGGCGGGGAAGGCCGCCGCAGAGGGGGCGTAAGCCGAACGGACGCGACTTGAGCCACCGTCTCCACACGGGCGAAGCTCGGCTCCCTCTCCCCGCGCGTCGGGGGGAGAGGGTTGGTGCGAGGGGCGGCACAGGAAGCCTGACAGGACTCGAGCAGGTTTTCCTCGGCCGCTCTCCGCCGAGAACCCGGATCAGAGTTCGCTACCCGCCTTCTCGTCCAGCAGCCACAGCAGGCTCCCCCGCCTTGGCCGGACGCCTGCCGCGGGCAGCTCTCTTGCCGCGCGCTTCTTTCCGATGATCGCGGCGGCCGGGGAGGCCTTTTCCTCGCCGCTCACCAGAAAGATCACGCGTCGGGCGGCATCGAGGACCGGATACGTGAGTGTGATCCGCCATTCCCGGAGTTTCGGGATCCAGTTCGCGACCGCCGAACGATCTTTCTCATCCAGGGCGAGGGTCCCGGGAAAGAGCGAGGCGGTGTGGCCGTCCGGTCCCAGGCCCAGAAGGATCATGTCGAAACGGCGACGGCCGCCCTCCCCCGCAACTTCGGAGTCGATCACGCGCCGGTACTCTTCCGCGGCCTTTTTCGGGGGCGCCTCCCCGCGGATGCGGTGAATCTGACCCTCGGAGACGTCGAGCGGCGCAAACAGCGTCTCGGCGGCCATCCGGTAGTTCGATCGATCGGAGTCGGGAGGCACACAGCGCTCGTCGCCGAAAAAGAACTGAATGCGTTTCCAGTCGATGCCGCGCCGGAACGGAGCCCGCGTCAGGCGCTGGTGCAGGAGTCGCGGAGTGGAGCCGCCGGACAAGGCCACGCGGAATCGACCTCGCGCGGCAATGGCCTCGCCGGCGGCGGCCTGAAACTCGCGCGCGGCGGCCTCAGCCAGCTCGGCCGTACCCGGCAGCACCCGCGTCTCGAAGCGAGGCGGCGCCTCGAGAGGCAGACTCGTGCGGAGAGTCTTCGCTTCGCTTTCGCCGTTTGCCGGTGTCCGATCCCGCCGTCCTACGCTCAACGCGGAACGCTCAACCCTCAACCTTCACTCTCAACTCTCGACTTCCTACAGCGTCCGCCAGCGGCGGCCTTCCCTCTCGAGGAACCGGTCCGCGGACTCCGGCCCCCACGTCCCCGACGCGTAGTTCGGAAAGTCCGCCGCCGGCTGCCCTTCCCAGGCGCGCAGGATCGGCGACACGACTCGCCATGCCTGCTCGACCTCGTCGCCGCGGGTGAAGAGCGTCTGGTCGCCATGGGTGACGTCGAGAAGGAGGCGCTCGTAGCCGCCCTGGATGGGCGCCCCGAGCTTGCTGTAGGGAAAGTCCATGTACACGGACTGGATCTGCATCACGGTGCCCGGGATCTTCGCGTCGAATTTCAGCGACACGCCCTCGTCCGGCTGAATCCGGACCCGCAGCACGTTCGGATTCAGGGTCCCGACCGCCTTCGAGAAGAGCGGGTGCGGCAC
>JALYUA010000076.1 GCA_030854005.1 Acidobacteriota bacterium | reverse complement strand
CGCCGACACCCAGGCTGCCCTTCGAGGACAGCGGCGCGACGAGGAGCATCATCGGCACGACCATCAGATCGCCGAACAGATTGATCCCGACGAGGAAGCGGCCGTGGGGGGAGTCCGTCTCGCCGCGGTCCATCAGGAGCTTCAGCAGGATCACCGTCGTGCAGGTCACGACCAGGAACCCGAAGAGAACGCCTCGCGAAAGCGGCTGTCCGAGCAGAGCGCCGATGCCGGCGGCCATCGCGACGACGCCGAAAAACTGGACGGGACCCGCGATCCAGACGATCCGGCCCAGCCGACGAATGCTGGACACCGACAGGTCGAGCCCGACGGTGAACAGGAGGAGCACGACGCCCACCTCCGCCAGGGTCTCGACGGCGGAAACGTCCTTGACCAGACCGAGGCCGTACGGTCCGAGCAGGATCCCGGCCGCGAGAAAACCTACGAGCGGAGGCTGCCGGACCCTCTGAACGAGCCAGGCCGCCGCGAGAGCGGCCAGAAGGACGAGGGCGAGCGGGCCCAGGAACGCCGGCGTCGACACGCCGGCACTTTACTCCGCGGGAATGCGGGCGCCGGGCCGGCTCCTTCTGAAGGCTGTGAGGAGAATCGGGTCTGGTAGCCTCTGTCCAACGATCCAGGCGGCAGAGGCTCGAGCGACACGTCCCGAAGGGAGCGATCCATGGCGATGAACACGGTCGCGGCCACCGAGAAGCAGTGGCTCGGCCATCCGCGCGGCCTCTCGACGCTGTTCTTCACCGAGATGTGGGAGCGCTTCAGCTACTACGGGATGCGCGGGCTTCTGATCCTCTTCCTGGTGGCGTCCGTCCAGACCGGCGGCTTCGGACTGACCGACAAGTCGGCGGCGGCCATCTACGGCCTGTACACCGGGTTCGTCTACCTGATGGCGCTTCCCGGAGGATGGGTCGCGGACCGGATCCTCGGCCAGCGCAACGCGGTGTTCGTCGGCGGCTGCATCATCGCCGCCGGGCATTTCTGCATGGCGGTTCCGAGCGTCCCGACGTTCTACGGCGGGCTCGTTCTGATCGTCATCGGGACCGGCCTCTTGAAACCGAACGTCAGCGCGATGGTGGGCGACCTCTATCCGGTGGGCAGCCCGCGCCGCGACGCCGGGTTCTCCGTGTTCTATTCCGGGATCAACGTCGGCGCGCTCGTCGGGCCGCTGATCTGCGGGTTCCTCGGAGAGAGAGTGAACTGGCACCTCGGGTTCTCCGCCGCCGGCATCGGCATGGTTCTCGGCCTCATTCAGTACCGCCTGGGCGCGAAGTACCTGGGGAAAGCGGGGATCCGCCGCCCCGAAGAGACGACGACGGCGGCGGACAGGGGAGCGCGCCGGCGCCTGGCGATCGGCGCGGCCGCCGTGGTCGGCATCGTCGCTCTCATGATTGCGCTTCACATGGCCGGAGTGGTGCGGATGAATCTGTACGACATCGCCAAGGGCACCGGGTACTTCATGCTCGGCCTCGCCATCCTTTATTTCTCCTCGCTCCTGCTGTTCTCGAAGATCAGCGGCGCGGAGAAGAAACGGATCGGCGTCATCTTCATCTTCTTCATGGCCGCCGTCCTCTTCTGGGCGGGATTCGAGCAGGCCGGGTCCTCCCTGAACCTGTTCAGCGACCGGCTCATGAACCGCGACCTCTTCGGCAAGACGATCCCGACCTCCTGGTACCAGTCGGTCAATTCGATGTTCCTGATCCTGCTCGCGCCGGTCTTCGGCGCTCTGTGGATCAAGCTCGGACGGCGCCAGCCCTCGACGGCGGCGAAGATGGGGGTCGGCCTGCTGTTTCTGGCGGTCGGCTTTCTCGTGCTCGCCCTCGGCGCCAGCTACGCGGTCGGCGGCGTCAAGGTCAGCATGATGTGGATGATCATGACGTACCTCCTGCACACCGCCGGGGAGCTGTGCCTCTCACCGGTGGGCCTGTCGAGCGTCACGAAGCTCGCTCCCAAGAAGCTCGCCGGGCAGCTGATGGGCACATGGTTCATGGGAACGGCGCTCGGCAATCTGATCGCGGGCCTCGCGGCCGGCGGTTTCGAGGGGATGGGCGTCTCCGAGCTGTTTGCGGCCGTCGCCAAGGTGACGGGAGTGGCCGGCCTCATCCTTCTGATCTTCGCGAAGCCGATCCGGCGGCTCGTCGGGGGGGCGGAAGACAACGTCGACGAGCAGGCGATCCCGGCGGCGGCGCCCGGCGTCCGAGAAGGCGCGCTGCCCGCCGGGAGCTGATCGAGCGGGGGCTCGCTCCTCCTCAGAACTTGGCGACGAGCGCCGCCGACGTAATGGTGTCGGTCTTCTTCTTTCCGGGCACCGGTTCGTTCAACGTGAGCCAGGAATAGGAGAGCTTCACCGAGAGGACCGTCGTCACGCCCGCGCCGAGCGAGACTTTGTTGGCGAACCGCCAGTCCTTCGAGTCGCTCAGATCCTCGATGAAGGACGCCTCTTCCGAGAACTCGCTCGTCTTCGAAAGCTTCCATTTGTATTCGAGGGCGGCGCGCGCGGTCGCGAAGTCCCGCTTCTCGATTCCGGCGGGAGCGGGCAGGATTCGCCGCTCGGTCGTGTACCCGAGTCCGGCTTCGGCCTTGAGCGAGTGAGGATCGGCCGAGAGAAACTGCCAGGCGGCGCCCGCTTCCCCCGCCCACTGCGAGTCGATTCCAGAGAAACGGTTTTCGCGGTAGGTTCCCAGCCCGTAGATTTCGAGACGCGGGCTCAACTTCCGGGCAGCGCGGAGAAGGCCCTCGAAGGAACGGGCGCTCTCGATCCCGTCGCTCTCGCTGCGGATGAACGCAAGGGAGGCTTTGTAGTTCCAGACTCCGGGCACGTAGAGCACCTCGCCCGCGGCGCCGAGCGTCTTGGCGTCGGAGTTGCCGGACGTCGCGACGTACGAGGCTTCCGCCTTGCCCGACCAGACTGGAGGCGGCTTCGGAGGTTCCTCGGCGACAGCGAACCCGGCCAGCGAAAGCCCGAGGCAGAGCAGGACGATCCGGGTGGGTCGCGGCATGAGGCCTCCTGAGGTGCGCGGGCGTTGCAGGATCCGGGCCCGATTGGATTGGTGCGCCCTCACGTCCCGGAGGGATCCCGGGGAGGCAGGGCCTTTGCTCCGCGGTCGGGATGCAGGAGGCGGGCGGCGAAGGGGCGCAGGACGATTCCGAGGGCGCTGCCGCGGGGCGTCCCGGCGGCGACCTGCCGATACCGCACGACCTGCTCGACGCACAGCGCCGTGCCGGCGATGAGCCAGGCGATGTCGGCCCCCTGCGCGGCGTTGCCGGCGAACGCGGCGAGTGAGGCGAGAACGTTCAACGCGCCGACTAGGAAAAGGAGGCCCGCACTGACACGTCCCCACTTCAGCGCGTCGAAATCGAAGCGCCGCTCGAGCTCCCGCTGATCGGGACGGGGAAGGAGCGAGAGGGCGGGCTCGAGGAGCCGGAAGAGGTCCTGGTCGGTTAACGCCGACCTTTGTCCGGCGGCCTCTCCGGCCGCCGGAGCGGCCGCCTCTCCAGGCGCCCGCGGACTCCGCCGGCGCCGGCCCCGGATCGCGAGCGTCACGCGATGAAAAAGAACGCCCGCGATCGATCCCATCGGCCGCCCCGCGATCCATGCGCTCCCGATCCTCACCGCGGACTCGGCGGCGAGAAAAATCGACAGGGCGAGCGGCGGCGTCCAGGGGAACAGCGGCGGTCCGCCGAAAACGCCGAGCACGTGGGCGAAGAGGCCGAGCGAGCCGAGCACGAAGAGAGGCAGCGCGGAGACGATCGTCATCGCCACCGCGGGAGCGCCGATCTCCGACTCGAGCCGTTCCTGGACGTCGGCCGGAAGATGCCCGATCAGCGGAGAGAAGAGGATCGCGAGCCTCCGCTCCCGCACCGAGTCGACCCGCCTTCCGCGCTCGGAGGAGCGCGCCTCTTCCGCCGGGGGGTCATAGGCCTCCAGCACGCGGATCGCGTGGCGCTCCTCCCAGGGACCGAGCCGGTAACGGACGCCTCCGGTCGCGAGCGGGCTGGCGTCGATTACTTCGTAGATTGCCGCGTGCCATCGCACGGCGGTCCCGGGATGCTCCGCCCGCGTCGCCGTGCGAGCGCCGCGTCCCGCCCATCCCTTGGATAGCGCGCACGTCAGGGCGATCGAGCCATCAGGAAGAGGCTCCGCGACATCCGAGCCGAAAGCAGAGAGGACCATGCGATTTGGATCGAGGGTAGCAAAGGGCAACGTCGACGGGGCGGTTGCGATCATCGATCGAGTTGACCTCGGAGGACCGGGTCGTCTCCCTCCCGTTGGCCTGCCTCATGCTTCATTCCCCGGCGTGGCCAAAGGCACTCCCGAATCCGCCGCGCCCCTGATCCCGCCGCGCCCGACGCTGCCGAAGCTCCGCGAGGCGGCGGCCGTCTGTCGCGCGTGCGACCTCTGGCGGCGCGGGACCCAAACGGTCTTCGGCGAGGGGGGGCGCTCTTCGCGGCTCGTGCTCGTCGGCGAGCAGCCCGGCGACCGCGAGGATCTCGAGGGTCGTCCTTTCGTCGGACCCTCCGGGCAGCTCTTGGACGAGGCGCTCGACGAGGCGGGGATCGACCGCAAGCTGGCGTACGTGACGAACGCCGTCAAGCACTTCAAGTGGGAGCCGAGAGGAAAAAAGCGGATCCACCAGAAGCCGAATGCGGTCGAGATCGCGGCATGCCGGCCCTGGCTCGACGCCGAGCTCGTCGTCCTGCGCCCGGACGTGCTCGTCTGTCTCGGCGCGACCGCGGCGCAGGCGCTTCTCGGCCGAACCTTCCGCGTCACGAAGAGCCGCGGCGCCCTCATCCCTTCGCCGCTCGCTCCCCACGTCATCGCGACCGTCCATCCGTCTTCGATCCTTCGGGCGCCCGACGAGGCCGCGCGCCGGCGGGAAAGAGAGATGTTCGTCCGGGATCTCCGTTTTGCCGCCCGCTATCTCCCTCGCGCCTGAAGGGGATCCGACGATTGGCGTTTCCCTCGGCCGAGCTGCTAACATTTCCTCGGAGGATTCTTCTGGCACGCGCAATCGAACTGCAGGCCGGGCTGGCGCAGGAGCGGTGGCGAAAAGCCGTCGACGCCCTGTGGCGCGAAGTTCTGTACTACCGCCGGCTGCGGCTCGCGGATCGAGAGAGGGAACGCGCGCAACGGCGTCTCCGGAATCTGCGGCGCATCGTGCGCCGGGCGCTCTCCGAGTACCACCGGCTTCAAATCGAATCCTCGCCGGACGAAACCTCAGGATCCTGAGTCCCCTCGCCCTCCACCCGGGTTTGCGGCCGTGACGGGCGCAGATTCGGAATCTCCCGGCGCCGCGTGGAAAAAACTCTCCTGGGTCCCGGGCTCCTTCGCGGTGTGCCGCCTTCCGCCGCAATCGCCGCTTCCCGCTTTTCCGGACGCGGCGGTCCTCTACTCGGCGACGCGGACCGATCGCGAGCTGTCGATCGTCTGCGAGGAGGCCGTGGCGCCGCCCGGCGCGGCCTGTGAGCGCGGATGGAGAGCGCTTCGCCTGGCGGGCCCGATCCCCTTCTCGGTGACGGGAGTGATCGCCGCCGTCTCGGCGCCTCTCGCCCGCGCCCGGCTCTCCCTGTTCGCCGTCTCGACCTACGACACGGACTACGTCCTGGTCCGGGCATCCGACGCGCGGGTGGCCCGCGAGGCGCTCGAAAACGAAGGATTCCGAATCGAGCCCTGACCGCGGAGGCTACTCCCGGAAGCTTTCCCGTCCGAACGCCTGCCACCCGGCATTGCCGGACGCCAGGAGTTTCTCGAGCCCGCCATCCTTGTCTGCGCTCTCTCGGAATTTCGGGTCCGAGTGGTAGCGGCAGAGGTCGAAGAGCGATTGCAAACCCGCGAGCACGGGAGCCGCGTCCAGCCCGCCGTCGGGGAGGCCGCGCGTCGCGTTGACCGAGGCGAGAATCCGCCGCGCGTCCTCCGGGGTCGTCAGCACGCCGACCAGGCGCCCCTGCGCGTCCATGACCATCCTCGGGTCCTTGCGGTCGGACGTCCACGGCTCGGGCGAATGCGCGCGGGGCGGAGCGGGCTCTGGGGCCATCTCGTCCTCCTGAATTGCGGGTGCCGGCTGAGTTTGGATTCGATTATGCGCCCGGACGCCCTTCGCCCGGCCGATTGATAGGATGCCCGCATGTCCAAAACAACCCGGCTCGGACTCGGACTGGCTCTCGCGGTCTTCGCCCGGGCGGGCGCCGGTCAGGCTCAAGCCCCCGCTCCCGCGGCCACCGCGCCCCGGAGTTCGCCGGCGGCCCCCGAGTACGCACTGACCGACCGGATTCCCATGCCGGGTGACACCGGATGGGACTACCTCACGTTCGACGGTCCTTCGCATCGCCTCTACGTCTCGCGCGGCGACCGCGTCCTCGCGATCGACGCCAATACGAAGAAGATCGTGGGTGAGATCGCTCCGACGGCCGGAGTCCACGGGATCGCCCTCGCGCCCGGGCTCGACCGCGCGTTCACGAGCAACGGACGCTCCGCGAGCGTCACCGTCTTCTCGCCGTCGAATCTCGCCGTCGTCGGAGAGGTCAAGGGAACCGGCGAAAACCCGGATGCGATCCTCTATGACTCCGCGAGCGGCCGGGTCTTCACCTTCAACGGCCGGGGCAAGAGCGCGACCGCGATCAATGCGAAGACGCTCGCGATCGAGGGGACGGTCCCCCTCGGCGGAAAGCCGGAAGGGCCGGCGTCGGACGGCGCGGGCCGGATCTTCGTCAACATCGAAGACACCAATACGATCGCCGTCATCGACTCACGCACTCTCACGGTGACGGCGCGGTGGCCCCTGGCTCCATGCGACGAGCCGACCGGGCTCTCGCTCGACGCCGCCCACAAACGTCTCTTCGTCGGATGCCACAACAAGCTCATGATGGTCGTGGACTCCGCGACCGGCCGCATCGTGACGTCCTTGCCGATCGGAGAAGGCGTGGACGGGACGGCTTTCGATCCCGCGACCGGGCTCGCGTATGCCTCCAACGGGGACGGCACCCTGACCGTCGTGCGCGAGGATTCCGCGGATTCCTTCCGCGTGATCCAGAACGTCCCGACGCAGCGCGGCGCGCGGACACTGGCGCTCGATCCCGCGACTCACAGGGTTTATCTCGTCACCGCGCAATTCGGTCCGCCGCCGTCTCCGACCGCCGAGCGGCCGAACCCGCGGCCGCCGATGCTGCCGGGAACGGCCGTCGTCCTGATCGTTTCGCCGAAGGGATAAGGCGGGCCGCGCCGCGCCTCTGCTGGCGCGGAATGTCTCTCGAGGCCACCCAACGGCCTGAAAGATGCAGGCCTGCCGCCGGCAGAGCCGGGACGGTTGATCTAGAATCGCGGCGGGTGGAGCGAGCGCGCACCCCGCTCGAACTTCCGTGTCGCCCGTCTCCTCCCGCAACATAAGGAGGAGACGGTGCGAACTCGAGAACGCGGTTTCACCCTGATCGAGCTGCTGATCGTCATCGCGATCATCGGCATCCTGGCGGCGATCGCGATTCCGAATCTGTTGAATGCGGTGCAGCGTGGCAAGC
>JALYUA010000071.1 GCA_030854005.1 Acidobacteriota bacterium | reverse complement strand
GATGAGGATGGGCTGACGGGCGCCGCCGCCGCGACGGAGAACACGCGTGAGCCCGACAGCGTCGGGATCGCAGGACCCTGGAGATATTGGCGGGGTCGACGGGACTCGAACCCGCGACCTCCGGCGTGACAGGCCGGCGTTCTAACCAACTGAACTACGACCCCGCAGTCGAAGAGCGCGAATCATACACAGGTCGGGCGGTCCCTGCTACACTCGCGGGCTTCGGAAATCCAGCGCATCGCCGCCCGCCTCGCAAAGGGCGGAGCCGATGACGTCCGACATCGGGGGACTCGACGCATGGACCCAAGACGCGGGCGGACATCGGCCGGAGGACGCCTCCTCGTGTCGTGCTCCGGGCTCCTGGGACTCCTCGTTCTCTGGAGCGCCGCCATCGCGCTCGCCGGAAACACGCTTCTCCCGGGGCCGTGGAAAGTGGCCACCGCGATCGCGGAGCTCGCGCAGAAGGGGTTTCTGGTCAAGCACGTCGTCGCGTCGCTCTTCCGCGTGACGTGGGGATACCTGCTGGCCGTCCTCGTCGGGGTGCCTCTCGGGATCTTCCTCGGCTGGCGCCGCCGCGCGGAGATGGCGGTCGCGCCGCTGCTCGAGCTCCTGCGGCCGATCTCTCCGCTCGCCTGGATACCCATCGCGATACTCTGGTTCGGTGTGGGAGATCTCGCCGCGATTTTCATCATCTTCCTCGCCTCGATCCTCCCACTGACGCTCACCGCCATGAACGCGGTGGGAAGCGTCACGGCGACGCACTGGAACGCGGGCCGTAACTTCGGTCTCTCTCCGGTGGATGTGGCGCGGAAGGTCCTCGCTCCGGCGATCCTGCCGCAGCTGATCGTCGGCCTCCGCCTGACGCTCGGAATCGCGTGGCTCGTCGTGGTCGCCGCGGAAATGATCGCCGTCAACTCGGGGCTGGGGTTCCTGATCATCGACGCGCGCAATGCCGGCAACCGATATGACCTGGTCGTCGCGGGCATGGTCCTGATCGGGGTGATCGGCGTCTGCCTCGACCTCGCCATGCGCCGGCTCGAGCGCCTTCCCGCGGCGAGCTGGGGCTATCAGACTCCTGTCGAAGCGGAGGCGGCATGAAGCCGGCGGCCGCGCAGGCGCCCGACCGCGCGAAGCTCTCGATCCGCGGGCTCGAAATGACCTTCCGCGCCGAAGGGAAGGAAACCCGCGTTCTTCAGGACATCGACCTCGACGTCCGCGAGGGAGAGCTCGTCTTCATCCTCGGCCCGTCCGGCTGCGGCAAATCGACGCTCCTGAACATCGTCGGCGGCTTCCTGACGCCGACCGCGGGCTCGGTCACGATCGACGGGGAACCGGTGTCGGGCCCCGATCCGCGCCGCATCTTCGTGTTCCAGGAGCGCGGAGTCTTCCCCTGGTTGACCGTCGAGGGGAACATCGGCTTCGGCCTGGGTCGCCTTCCCGAGGCCGAGAGGGCCAAACGCATCGCCCATTACGTCGGCCTGGTCGGGCTCGCCGGGTTCGAGAAGGCCTATCCCCAGGAGCTTTCGGGCGGAATGAAGCAGCGCGTCGAAGTGGCGCGCGCGCTCGCCGTCAATCCCGACATGCTCTATCTCGACGAGCCCTTCGGGGCGCTCGATTCGATCACCCGGCTCGTCATGCGCTCGGAGCTCCTCCGGATCTGGGGCGCCGAGAAGAAGACGATTCTCTTCGTGACACACGACATCGACGAATCCGTGCAGCTCGCCGACCGGGTGATCGTGATGTCCGCCCGGCCCGCGACGATCCGACGGGTCGTCACCATCGATCTGCCCCACCCCCGCGATCTCTCCTCGCGGCGCTATCTCGAGCTGCGCGACGGCATCTTCGAAGAGATCGGGCTGGCGCACCGCATCTGACGGATCTCACCCACCGTGAAGTCGCGCTCTTTCGAAAGGATCCTGTGGCCCGCGCTGACGACGGTCCTCGCGCTCGTCGTCTGGCACTTCGCCGTCCGATGGACGAAGACGCCGGTCTTTCCCTCGCCGACCTCCGTCGCAGCCGGCTTTGCCGAGCTCGCGCGCCGCGGCGTCCTCTTCCGGTACGCGGCGGACTCTCTGTTCCGGGTGGCCTCGGGTTACGGGCTCGCCCTGGTTCTCGGGATTCCCGCCGGACTGCTTCTCGGCTGGTCCCCCACCGGGGCGCGCGCCGTCAACCCGGTGATCCAGCTGCTCCGGCCCATCAGCCCCCTCGCATGGATCCCGGTCTCGATCGTTCTGTTCGGCATCTCGAACTTCGCGACGATCTTCCTGATCTTCCTGGCGTCGTTCTTTCCGATCGTCGTCGCGACCATGAACGGCGTTCGGGGGATCCCGGCGATGTACCTGCTCGCGGGGCGCAACTTCGACCTCTCGCCGGTCGAGCGTCTCTGGCGGGTGATGCTGCCGGCCGCCCTCCCTCAGGTGCTGACCGGGCTTCGGATCGCGCTCGGCATCGCCTGGCTCGTCGTGGTCGCCGCCGAGATGATCGCCGTCGATTCCGGGCTCGGCTACCTGGTGATCGATTCGCGCAACGCCGGGAAGCGATATGACCTGGTCGTCGCGGCGATGCTGCTGATCGGCGTGATCGGCGTCGGCTTGAACGTCCTGATGCGCCGGATCGAGCGGCTGCGCTCCGTCCGGTGGGGATTTCGCACCTCATGACGGCGGCATCGCCGCCTCCGATGGCGCCCCGCGCGCGACGGCCGGTTCGCATCGGCCGGAGGCTGGCCGCCGGGGCGCTCCTCTGGACGGCCGCGCTGACCGGGGCGCACATGGCGCTGAACGTCGACTGGTCCGCCATCGTGAATCAGCGCCTGCCGCCTTCCAGACGGAAGCTGAACGTCGCCTACATCCCGGTGACCTGCCACCTCGCCTGCCCGGTGACGGACTTCATCTCGCGCTATTCGCTCGCGGGAAATCTCTTCATCCCTCGCATGTTCCAGGGATTCCCCGAGATAAAGGAAGCGCTGATCTCCAACCGCATGCAGGTCGGGTTCATGGTGGCTCCGATGGCGATCGCGTTGCGCGCGCAGGGCGTACCGATCAAAATCGTCTATCTCGGCCACCGGTACGGGAGCGCGGTCGTCGTGCAGAAGGACGGCCCGATCCACTCGGTGAAGGACCTGCGCGGCCGCACGATCGCGATTCCCAGCCGGTTCTCCGACGAAAGGCTCATCCTCTTCAAGGCGCTGAAGGCCAACGGGCTTTCCGGAAAAGACGTCCGGATGCTCGAGATGGCCCCCGCCGACGTGGCGAGCGCTCTCGCGGCGAAAGCCGTGGACGCCTTTTCCATGGGCGAACCGTATCCGTCCCAGGCGGAGATGGCCGGCTTCGGCCGGGTCCTCTTCTCCGCGCGCGAGTACTGGCCCGACTTCATGTCCTGCGTCGTCGTGGTCCGGCAGGACGTGATCGACAGCCGGCCGGACGCCGTCCAGACGCTCGTCGACGGAATCGCGCGGTCCGGCCTCTGGCTCGACGAGGGCAAACCGCACCGGGAGCACGCCGCCGATTTCGTCGGCCGCTACTACTACCGGCAGCCGCCCGCACTCCTGCGCCACGCGCTGACGATGCCGCTCGACCGCGTCATCTACACGCGGCTCGCGCCCCGCAAACCCGACTTCGACATGGTCCGCGACTTGATGATCGAGACCGGCGTCCTCGAGAAGAGGATCGCCTTCGAGGACTACGTCGACACGCGCTTTGCCGACGGCGCCGCTTCGCAGACCCCCTGGAAGTACGAGGCCGGGAGCGAAAAGGCGGAATAGCCCGGTTCCTCCCGATGTGGCACTCTTCACGGGTGCAGGACGCGCGGCCCGAAGACGCCCACCTCGAGCGGGCGCTCTCCACGACCGACGCGACCCTCGTCACGGTCGGCGCGACGCTCGGAACGGGCATCTTCCTGACGACGGCGGCCGTCGCCCAGTCCGCGCCGGACCCGCGCGGCGTCCTCCTCCTCTGGCTCTGCGGCGGCCTCCTTGCCCTGGCGGGAGCGGTCACGTACGCGGAGCTCGGCTCGATGTTCCAGGGCGCCGGAGGACAGTACGTCTACTTGAAGGAGGCTTACGGCCCCATCGTCGGCTTCCTGTTCGGATGGGTGTCGTTCTTCGTCATCATGACGGGCGGCATCGCCGTGCTGGCCGTCGGATTCGGCGAGTATCTCGGCGCCTTCGTGCCCTTCTTCTCGAGCGGGCATCCGCTCTGGACCGTCTCGCTGCCGGGCGGCGCGACCTGGACCGCGACGGGAGCGCAGCTGGCCGGCGCGATCGCCATCGTGGGGCTGACGGCCGTCAACTACGTAGGCGTCGTCGCCGGCACC
>JALYUA010000056.1 GCA_030854005.1 Acidobacteriota bacterium | reverse complement strand
GCCGGCGGGTGTTCGCCTTTCTTCTGCTGTGGATGGCGATCGTGATCCTGCCTCTTTTGTTGTTCGCGGGCCTCCTCTTTCCCCGGTACACGTTCACCGCGGCGGCGCCGCTCTGGATCGCGTCGGGCTTCTATCTGGCGCACCTCTTCGAGAGATGGCAGAGGCTGCCGGCCTCCCGTCCCGTCCGCCGGCTTCTCGCGGCCGCGGCTCTCGCGTGTCTCTTCGCCTGGCCCGTGCGCGACCTCGCTCTCCAGATCATTCACTGGCGCGACCAGACGCTCGTCGCGGAAGACCGGTGGCAGTACGTCACCGGGTGGCCCGCGGGCTTCGCGACCGAAAAGGCGCTTGCCTGGATGCGCGCCCGAGCGGCGGAGGGCCCGCTCGTGCTCATCACCCCCGACGTCGCCGGCAACCCCGGCGACACGGTCCCGGTGCTGCTCCGCGGGAAGCCGGACCCGCACATCGCGCACTACTCCGCCTCTGACGCGGTTCTGGGACCGATCCTCGTTGCCTCCGGGGGTCTCGCAGACCGCTTCCTTCTTTCGGGCGACCTCTGGGAAATGAAACCGCCCGCGCCCGTCCGGCTGCCGCCGGGAGCGCCCGTCTACTTCCTCGCGCCCGACCCCTTCCTGACGCGAAAGGGGTGGCGTCCGGCGGGCGTCTTCTTCGCGGAGGCCAATCCGGGAATCTCGAGAGCCGCCCGGTTCGAGAATCCGCCGGGCCCATCCGGAGCGCCGACGGATTCGATCGTGGTTTTCCGCGTCCGCTGATCGACCGCCGCCGATTCAGAGGCTGTCGAGGAGAGTCGCCGGCAGCTTTCCGAAGGCGCCCGAGGACATCAGGAGAAGGACGTCCCCGGAGCGCGCCTCCGCCCGGAGGAGCGCGGGGATGTCCTCGAGGGATTCCGGCGCGAATCCCGGCCGGCCTGCGTCGGTGAACCGGCGGACCAGCGCCGCGCGATCGAGCACGCCGACCGGCTCGAGCCGCCGCGCGTGGAAGACCGGCGCGACGATGAGCGCGTCGGCGGCCGAAAACGCGTCGGCGTACTCCTCTTCGAACAACTTGCGGCCCGCCGTGTTGGACCGCGGCTCGAAGAGCGCCCAGATCCGGCGCCCCGGCCACCGCGAGCGGGCCGCCTGCAGCGTGCCCCGGACGGCCGTCGGATGATGCGCGAAATCATCGACGACGAGAATGCCGTTTCGCTCGCCTTTGACCTCGAGGCGCCGGCGCACCCCGGAAAAGCGGGGGAGAGCACGCTCGATCTCCGCCGTCGAGAGGCCGAGCCCTCGAACCAGCGCGACGGCGCCGAGCACGTTGCGAAGGTTGTGCGTTCCAACGAGCGGCGAGGCGAGGCGCGCGGCGGGCCGTCCGGATTCGAGAAGCGTGAACCGCGTTCCGGACGATCCCTCTTCGATCTCGGCCGCCGAAAAATCGCCGGCCTCGTCGTCGAGCGACACGCGGACGAGGCGCGCCCGGCCCTCTTCGCCGGCGCCGCCGCGGCGCGCTGCCTCCATCACGCGAGGGTCGTCCGCGTTGACGGCGACGATCCCGCCGGGAGGGACGAGAGCCGCGACCTGCCGGAACGCTTCTTCGATCGACGCAATGTCGGGATAGAGATCGGCGTGGTCGTACTCGATGTTTCCGATGAAGAGGTGCTGCGGCTCGTAGTGGAGGAACTTCGGGCCGCGGTCGAAGAACGCCGCGTTGTACTCGTCCCCCTCGAGCACGAAGTGAGGCCCCGCCCCGAGGCGGTATCCGTGCCCGAGATTGCGCATCTCCCCGCCGACGATGAAGCCGGGATCGCGGCCCGAGTCGAGCAGCATCCAGGCGACGAGCGCCGTCGTCGTCGTTTTTCCGTGCGTCCCGGTCACGACGACCGACGTCTTCCCGGGCAGGAGGAATTCGCGGATCGCCTTCGGCATCGACAGCACGGGGAGGTTTCGGCGCGCCGCCTCCCCGGCCTCAACGTTGTCCCGGAGGGCCGCGTTCCCGACGATCACACGGTCCGCGTCCGCCGGGACGTTGGCGGCCGCAAACCCCCGGTGGACCTGGATCGCCAGCGATTCCAGGAGCGTGGACATGGGGGGGTAGAGCTCCAGGTCCGAGCCGGTGATCGTGTGCCCCTTCTCCGCCAGCAGGGCCGCCAGCGGAACCATGGCCGTCCCCCCGATCGGCACCATGTGGATCTTCAGGAGAACTCCTCCGGGGCCTGTTGCTCTCGAAAAGTCCGCGTTTTGCGCCGTTTTGTGGAAATATTCCCCTGTTCCACCGAGTTTCGACCTTCCGGCATAGTAAGACAGGAGGACCTCGGAATGCGTCAGATCCAACGCCTCACGTGTGTCGCGCTCACCGCCCTGCTCACCGCGGGAGTCGTCAGCGCTCAGCAGAAGCCGGCCGCCAAGGCCAAGGCCGCGGATCCGAAGGCCAAAGCGGCAGTCGTCGCCGGGCCCAAGATCGAGGTCATCCCCGAGACGAAGGACGCCGGGATCGTCGCCAAGGGGCAGGTGATCGAGACGACCTTCGTGATCAAGAACAACGGCGGTTCCGATCTCATGATCAACGACGCCCGCCCCGGGTGCGGCTGCACCGTGGCGAACTTCGACAAGGTGATCAAGCCGGGCGGCGAGGGCAAGGTCGTCACGTCCGTCGACACCAAGGCCTTCTCGGGCCCGATCTCGAAGTCGGTTCTCCTCGTCTCGAACGACCCCGAACGGGGACAGATCAACCTCTTCATCAAGGCCACGGTCAAGCCGTTCGTCGACATCCTGCCGCAGCCTTACGTCCGCGTCGCCGTCGTCAAGGGCGACACCGATTCGCGCGACGTCATCCTCCTCTCCGAAGAGAAGACCTTCAAACCCACGGTCGCCGAGGCCTCCCAGCCCTACGTCAAGGCGGAGATCGCGCCGGCGGGTGACAAGGACAAGATCCCCGGGCATCCGGGCGAGCAGTATCGGGTCCGGATCACCGTCACCGCGGACGCTCCCGAGGGCCTCTTGAACGCCCCGGTCCGCATCTCGACCGGCGTCGCTCAGCAGCCGACCGTCGAGATTCCGATCTCCGGCGTCGTGCGCGCCCGCGTCTCCGTGACACCCGTCCTGGTGAACTTCGGAAACTTCACCGCCGGGAAAGACCCGATCACGCGCAACATCGTCGTGACGAACAACAAGCCGGGAACGCCGGTGAAGGTGACCCGCGCGGAGGTCTCGATTCCGGGTTTCATCACGGACGTCGTTCCGACCCAGGAAGGCGTCTCCTACACGGTCGTCGTGAAGGCCGGAGAGAAGATCCGCAAGGGCGCCCTGGACGGGACCGTGAAGCTCTTCACGACCGACAAGGAACGCCCCATGATCGAGCTGCCGTTGAGGGGTGAGGTTCTTTGAGCCGATAGAGATTTTGAAGCCAAAAACGCGCCCTGCGGGGCGCGTTTTTTTTGGCTAATACACAATAAGATCCCCCCGTGACCCCGGACTACACGCTCGACTTCGACCGCCTGCGGCGCGTCGGCTTTCCGGAGGTGGTGCTCGCCGAGGGAAAATCCGTAGTTCAGATCGCGGAAATCTGCCGCCAGCTCGCCCGGGCGCACGACGTGCTGGTGACGCGCCTCTCTCCCGAGGCGTGGGAGGAGGTCGCCGGCTCGTCGCCCCTTCCGGGCCGCGCCGAGTACGACGCCCGGTCCCGCACGCTCCATCTCTCCGTCGGCAAACCCATGCCGCGGGTCGAGGGATCCGTCTGCATCGTCACGGCCGGCACGATGGACATGGACGCGGCGGAGGAGGCGCGCAAGACGCTCGAGTACCTGGGCGTCACCTCGGGGATCGTCCCCGACGTCGGGGTCGCCGGGCTCCTGCGGCTTCTCTCGAGGCTGGAGGAGATCGAGCGCGCCGACGTCGTCATCGCGGTTGCCGGCATGGAAGCTTCGCTCTTCTCGGTGATCGCGGGCCTCGTCGGGCGGCCCGTGATCGCGGTCCCGACGGCGAAGGGCTACGGCGCCGCCTTCGGAGGTCTCGCAGCGCTTCTTTCGGCCGTGAACTCGTGCGCGAACGGAGTCACGGCGGTGAACATTGACTCCGGCTACGGGGCCGCGATGGCCGCGTACCGAATTCTTTCCGGAGGTCCGCGTCGATGGGATCGAAAAAAAGAGCCGCGGCGAGCGCCCGCGAGTACACGCACGAAGCCGCGGTCGGAGTCGACCGGAAGCGCAAGAAAGCGCTCCTCGGCCGTCCGACGACGCCGGTCCGGCTGACCCGGAAAACCACCGTCTCGGAGCTGCTGGACTCTTACCG
>JALYUA010000042.1 GCA_030854005.1 Acidobacteriota bacterium | reverse complement strand
ACCCTCGGGCTCCCGTCCGGCCGGACCCCCGGACGCCACGCCCCGCGGGCCACGCCGCCAGCCGCCGGCGTCGCCCGCCCCGAAGGGCGAAGGGTAGATCCCGGTGCGCGAGCGGCCCGCCTTCACCCTCGGCGTCGAAGAGGAGTTCCAGATCATCGACCCCGAGACGCGGGAGCTGCGCTCCCATGTCCAGGAGATGCTCGAGGAAGGCAAGCTGCTCTTGAAGGAGCGGGTCAAGCCCGAGATGCATCAGTCGGTCATCGAAGTGGGCACCGGCATCTGCGCCAACGTCGACGAAGTCCGCAAGGACGTCACGGAGCTGCGGCGCGAAATCATCGGACTGGCCAGGCGGCAGGGAATGAACGTCGCCTCCGCGGGCACGCACCCGTTCTCCCGCTGGGAGGACCAGGCGATCTATCCCGATCCCCGCTATGCCTCGATCGTCGAGGAGCTCCAGCTCGTCGCGCGCTCCAACCTCATCTTCGGGCTGCACGTCCACGTCGGCATCTCTGACCGCGCGGTCGCCTTCCAGATCCTGAACGAAGCGCGGTATTTCCTGCCCCACTTGCTCGCGCTCTCATCCAACTCCCCGTTCTGGCTCGGCCGGAACACGGGGCTGAAGAGCTATCGCACGAAAGTCTTCGAGCGGTTTCCGCGCACGGGGATCCCACCGGTCTTCCCGACGCCCGCGGAGTTCGACGAATTCGTGAGGATCCTTGTCGCCACGAACTCGATCGACAACGGAAAGAAGATCTGGTGGGACCTGCGGCCGCATCCGTTCTTCGAGACGATCGAGTTTCGAGTGTGCGACGTCCCCATGCGGCTGGACGAAACGGTCGCGATCGCCGCGCTCGTGCAGGCGATCTGCGTGAAGCTCTACGAGCTGCGCGAGAAGAATCTCGGATTCCGTCCGTACAGCAACGCGCTGATTCTCGAGAACAAATGGCGCGCGACGCGCTGGGGCATCGACGGCAAGCTGATCGACTTCGGCAAGGAGAGCGAGGTCCCGTTTCGAGACCTGATGGAGGAGCTGTTCGAGTTCGTCGACGACGTCATCGACGCGCTCGGAAGCCGCAAGGAGATCGAGTCCCTTCGCTGGATTCTCGAGAACGGCAGCGGCGCCGACCGGCAGCTGCGAGCGTTCCACGAGAACGACGGAGACCTTCGCAAGGTCGTGGACTTCATCTGTGCCGAGACGAGCCATGGAATCGATTTTTCCCCGGCGGCGCGGGCGGTTGCATCCTCTTCGGCGGATTTGAGGGAAACGACGTGAGAGACACCCTGATCGCTTACGCCGAAGATCTCATCCCGGGAGCGCGCAATGCCGTTCGCACGTGCCTGCGGCTGGCCGCGCACGAGCGCGTGACGATCATCACGGACCGGGAGACGGAGGAGATCGGAGCGAGCCTGGCCGACCAGGTGCGCGAAGTCGGATCGCCGCTCGAGTTTCACGTTCTGGAAGATTACGGCTCGCGCCCGATGACCACGATGCCGGCGCCCATCCTGGAGTCGCTCGAGCGGTCCGCGGTCTCGATCTACGCCGCGCAGCCGCAGACGGGCGAGCTTCCCCAGCGGATCCAGATGACGGATGTCGTCAACCGCCGGTACATCCGCCACGCGCACATGGTTTACATCAGCCATCGCATCATGCTCGAAGGGATGCGCGCCGACTTCAACCTCGTGGACGAGATTTCCTCGCGAGTGCTCGAGCGCGCCCGGAAGGCCACTCGCATCCGCGCGAAATCGGCCGGCGGCTCCGACCTCGAGGCGACGTTCGACCCGGCGATCCGCTGGCTCAAGACGAGCGGGCTCATCTCGGCGGAGAAGTGGGCGAACCTTCCGGCCGGCGAGGTGCTGACGTCTCCCGCCCGCGTCGACGGAATCTACGTGGTGGACGGCGTCCTCGGCGACTACCTCTGCGCGCGCTACGGCGACCTCGAGCAGAGCCCCCTTCGCGTCACCATCGAAAACAGCCGGCTCGTGGACGCGAAGTGCGACCGTCCCGAGGTGCTCGAAGGATTTCTTGCTTACACCAGCCAGGAAGAGAACTCGAACCGGGTGGGCGAGTTCGCCATGGGGACGAACATCGCGGTGCGCTCGATCATCGGGAACATCCTGCAGGACGAGAAGCTGCCCGGACTGCACATCGCGTTCGGCCATCCCTACTCGGAGCACACGGGCGCGACGTGGAGCTGCCGGACGCACCTCGACATCGTCGGGCGCCACTTCGACGTCTGGATGGACGACGACCAGATCATGGCGGACTCGAAGTTCCTGATCTGAGGGAAGTTGAGAGTTGCGAGTTCAGAGTTGAGAGTCCAGAGGTAGAGCACCGAGCGACGCTCGACGCTCAACCGGCTCGTCAGAATGATCCCGTCCCTCCGCCAGCGCTACAACGAAGCGTTCACGCGCGATCTCTACGAGTCCTACCAGGAGCGGCTCGAAGCCGAATGCGGCTTTCCGATCGTCTTCCGCCTCGCCGAGACCCCGGTCTTCCTGCCGCCGGCTCTGCGCGACGAGATGGTTCGCTCGGCGGAGGAGATCTGGGCTCAGCTTTCGACGCCAGAGAACCTGGCCCGCTCGCGCGAGGCGGTCCCTCCGGAATGGGAGGTTCCCGGTGACGACGCCCTGCCCCTCTTCGCGCAGGCCGATTTTGCGGTCGTGCGGGAGGGCGGACGACTGGCGCCGCGGCTGATCGAGCTCCAGGCCTTCCCGTCGCTCTACGGCTTTCAGTTCATGCAGTCGCGGCTGCAGCGCGATCTCGTCCCCGGCGGCGAGCCGCTCGGTTACCTGCTCTCGGGGCTCGACGACGCCGGTTACCTCCGCGAGGTCGGAGGCGCGATCCTCGCTGGCGTGCCGCCGGAAAACGTCGTGCTGCTCGACCTCGATCCGCCGGCGCAGAAGACCGCGGTCGACTTCGCCTGCACCGAGAAGCTCTGGGGGGTCCGGGCGATCGACCCGAGGCAGGTCACCCGGGTCGGACGCGAGCTCTGGTACGACCGCGACGGCGCCTCGACGCGGATTCTCCGGATCTACAATCGGGTGATCTTCGACGAGCTCGCGGGACAGAAGCTGACGCTCCCGTTCGACTTCCGCGAGCCGCTCGACGTGGCGTGGGCGGGGCACCCGAACTGGTATTTCCGGTGGAGCAAGCACGCGCTGCCGGCGATCTCTCATCCCGTGGTGCCGGAGGCCCGGTTCCTCTCCGACTTCGCCGAGCCCCCGGCGGACCTCGAGAACTGGGTCTTGAAGCCGCTCTTTTCCTTCGCCGGGGCGGGAGTCAAGGTCGAGGTCACTCCGGAGGACCTCGCCGCGGTCCCCCCCGAGCACCGGAAGCACACCCTCCTGATGCGCAGGGTCGAGTACGCGCCCGTCATCGAGACAACGGAGGGAGGCGCCTCGAAGGTCGAGGTGCGCGTGATGTTCGTCTGGAAGGATGGCCGGCCGTTGCCGGTGACCACGCTCGCCCGGCTGTCTCAGGGAAAGATGATGGGCGTCGCCTTCAACAAGGACCGGACCTGGGTCGGCGCCTCCGGGTGCCTGTGGCCGCTGGGAAGTTGAGCGTTGAGCGTTCGGATGCGGAACAGCTTTGGACTCCCGATCTGGTTGAGCGGAGTACCGCGGCGTTTCGCTCCCGTCGGTCGCGCTGCTTAGTGTATAATAAAGACCTGACCCCACTCAGAGGTAGCGGAGGATCTGCTCTTTCCACCAGGGCCAGTCGTGGCCGTACGGGGCCGGCCAGATGTCGCCGCGGTGCGGAATGCCCTTTTCGAGCAGGATGCGGATCATCTGCCGCGAGCCTTCCAGGATGTTGTCCGTTTCGCCGGTGACGATCGCGATGTCCATCGTCGACAGCTTTTCGATCCACTCGGCGTCCATGTTGGGAACGTTGGCCGTCGGACAATGGAAGTACGCGGTGTCGTTCCAGAAGCCGTCCAGGAACGAGTGGATGTCGTACTTGCCGGAGAACCCGACCGTCTGGTCGACGAGATCCGGATGCCGCAGCGCGAAGTTGACGGCGTGGTACGCGCCGAACGAGGCGCCGAGCGTGCCGATGCGGCCGGCGTGGCCCG
>JALYUA010000286.1 GCA_030854005.1 Acidobacteriota bacterium | reverse complement strand
ATGAGGGGAATCAGCACGAGCGAAGAGACGAGCGATCCGGCCACCAGGACGGCGGACTGCCGGTATCCGAGGATGTACCCGACGGCGATCAAGGCCGGCGCGAGCTCCAGGGCCAGCACGGCGTTCGGCAGCACGGGCAGCCTCGCGGAGATCTCGCTCGGGAGGAGGAACGCGAGGCCGAGCGCCAGTTTCAACGCGGCGCCGACGGCGATTCCCCGGAAGATCCAGGCGCCCGCGCGCGAGCGGCTGGAAGTCGCCTTCAGGACTTCCGCGCACGCGGTCCCCTCGGGATACGGGAGCTCGTCTCGGGCGTCGACGATGAGGAGCCTCCTCAGGGGGATCATCGCGGAGAGCCCGAGCACGCCGCCGAGAAAGCAGAGCGCCACGACCTGGAGGTACGGCGGCGCCATTCCCCAGAGGAAGAGCGCCGGAATCGTGAAGATGGTTCCGGTCGCGAGCGCCGTCGAGGCCGATCCGACGGTCTGGGCCATGTTCGCCTCGAGGATCGTTCCGCGCCTGCGGGAAAGAGAGAAGATGGCGACCGCCATCACGGCCGCGGGGATGGAGGCGGACACGGTCAGCCCGACGCGGAGCCCCAGGTACGCGTTGGCCGCGCCGAAGACGATCCCGAGGAGCACTCCCGAGGCGACGGCGCGCGCGGTGAACTCTCCCGCGGGATATCCGCCCGGCGTTGCGGAGCTCACGCGGAATATCTTAACGGGTCGCCACAAACCGGTCCGCCGGCGCCTCTTCGGATTCGAAAGCCGGCTATTTCTCCTTCCGCCGGTCCTGCGTGTCCGGGCACGGCACGTCGATCTGCCGGGGGCTCGGCACGGCCCGTCCGCTCCGATCGAAGTACTGCATGGGCTTCTGGCCGACGTTCTCGTCCGTGGGAGCGTAGATGACGCGAATCGCGGGATAGATGTCCATCACAAGCCCGGGAGCCACCGAGTGGATGATGCCCGCTTCCGCGGACTCCACCTTCGCCCGGGCCAGCTCGGGCGCGCGCCAGCCCGACTTGACCTTGTAAGCGAGGCGGTGCGCTTCGGTGACGACCTGAGGCGGAATCTCGGGCCAGTGGAGCTCCATGAACCCGACGTCGCCGGACCGGTCGAGCACGAGCTTCAGATGCGACGAGAAAACCGGGAGTCCCTCGATCTGGCGATCGAGAGTCAGAGTGCGCCGTCCTTTCGCGACGGGCCCGAGCGTGACCTTTCCCGACGCCTCCCGCCGGCCGGTCTGCGTGTTCTCCTGGAGCGCCGCCTCTTTCGCCCATTCGCCTCGCGGGATCTTCAGGCGTTCGAGAAGCTCGTGCGCCCGCGAAGACAGCGCTTCGTCCGTCCCCTGAAAGTAACCGGCGGTTTTGCCCTCGCCCTCCCCCTCCTTGAGGCTCTGGATGAAGAAAGTCCGGCTGTCGAGGCGGCGGCTGAAGAGCAACCCCGCGGACCGCATGCCGATCATGTTGGCGTCCGCCGCGGTCTTCGCGCCGGGATCGAGCTTCGCGCCCAGGACGCGGGTGGCGAGCTCGTGGAACTCGGACATCTCCGCCTGGTCGGAGTAATCCGCGGGCTTCGTTGCGACCTGCGCCCCCAGAAACGGCGCGAGAACCGTCGCCGCCGCAAAGAGAGCCAGCGTCCATCGCGGGTTCTTCATGTTGTCCTCTCCCTTCGCGCGGCTCACCGGCAGACCCACTTCCAGGCGGCCCAGTTCGGCGTCGGGTTCGACCGGCCGTCGGTCACCTTCTCGTTGTCGCGCCGGTTGACCGCATCGGCTTCCGTGGCGCCCGCCGCGATCGCCACCGCGCAACAGCCGCCGCTCTGGATGTCTTCGATGCCCGCGGCCATCCAGGCATCGCCCACGCTCATGGTCGGCAGGAACCACGAGAGGACCGCCGGCACGGCAATCTTCGCGGCGAAATCGGTGCCCCTCCGGTTGCTGTTCAACGTATCCGCTTTCGCCGAGCCCGAATGCCCGACGGCGACGTGGATGCCCTGCAGCACGGGGAACCACTGGTTTCCGAGCGAGACGAGATCCATCGGGCAGCTGGCGTCGATGATCGCGAACTGAAGCTTGCCGCCCGCGTTTCCCCATCGCGTGCTGGTGCCGATGGTGGTCGTATCGGGCTTGCCGAAGTTTCCGCACACGGTGACGAAATCGGGGCTCGTCGCCACCGGCGGGTTCTGACAGATCCCGTGGCCGTTGTAGAAATAGATGTTCGGCGCGTCCGAGCCGCCGCCTGGATCGAGGTCCGTCCCGTCTCGGAAGTCCGATCCCCAGACGTTGCCGTTGGTCCAGCGCGAGACGTTGGGAAACCCCACGAAAGCAAACCAGTTCGCGACGGATCCCGCCATGGGCGCGCTGAACGGCAGGTCCGGCCCGACCCCGCACGGGCTGTAGGACGTCACACCCGCCGTCGAAAACGAGGGGGTCGCGGCCCGGGCCAGGGGACACAGGGTGGAAAAGACCGCCAAACCGACGAACCACCGGTATTTCATCGAAACTCCTCCTTCGAGAGAGCCTCCGGGCAGGCTGCGGCCGGGTGACAGTGAGAGCTCTCTACTGTTGTGTCGCCGGAACGGGCGCGTTGGGATAGCGAAAACTTCGTCCCCGCGGAAGAAAGGAACCTGCCGTTGCCCCGCGGGAACCTGCCGTTGCCCCGCGGACGTTTTGTCCCCCGCCCGGACACGTTTGCCCGACGGCGTACTATCTGCTCACACGATTCGAATTATCTGTCCCGAGGAACTGACGCCATGAGTCTGACTGCCGGATTGCGGCTCGGGCCCTACGAGATCGTCGAGGCGATCGGAGCGGGCGGCATGGGCGAGGTCTACAGGGCGCTCGACACGAGGCTCGAACGGACGGTCGCGATCAAGGTCGTCCCCGACCATCTCTCGAAGGACGAGGATGTCCGGCAGCGCTTCGAGCGCGAGGCGAAGACCATTTCGTCCCTTTCTCACCCTCACATCTGCGCTTTGTACGACGTCGGAAGCCAGGACGGCGTCGAGTTCCTCGTCATGGAGTTCCTCGAGGGCGAGACTCTGACCGACCGCCTCTTGAAAGGTCCGCTCCCCGTCGAACAGCTTCTTCGCTCCGCGATCGACATCGCCGACGCTCTCGAGAAGGCGCATCGGCAGGGGATCGTCCTCCGGGATTTGAAGCCCGGCAACGTGATGCTGACGAAGTCGGGCGTCAAGCTGCTCGACTTCGGGCTCGCGAAGAGTTTCGAACGGCAGCTCGACGGAAAAGGGAGCGCCACTTCGCTTCCCACTGTCATGGGCTCCGCCAACTTGACGGAGAAGGGCACGGTGCTCGGGACCTTCCAGTACATGGCGCCCGAGCAGCTCGAGGGCAAGGACGCCGACGCGCGCACGGACATCTTCGCGTTCGGCGCCCTGCTCTACGAGATGGCGACGGGACAGAAGGCGTTCGAGGGCAAGAGCCAGGCCTCGCTCATCGGTGCGATTCTGAGAGACGAGCCGGAAGCGATCTCCGTGGTCCAGCCGATGACGCCGCCGGCGCTCGACCGGGTCGTCAAGACCTGCCTCGCCAAGGACCCGGAAGACCGGTGGCAGACCGCCCGGGACGTGCTGCTCCAGCTCAAGTGGATCCAGGAGGGCGGATCGCTCGCGGGACTGCCGGTCCCCGTCGCGGCACGGCGGAAAAATCGGGAACGCGTCGCGTGGGTCCTCGCGGCAGTCGCGACGCTCGCGGCCGCGGCGCTCGGATGGGGATACTGGAAGCGCGCGCCGAAGGCGCTTCCTCTCATGCGGTTCGAGATCGCTCCGCCGGCGGAGGTCACGACGATCGACGTGCCGCGGATCTCTCCCGACGGGCGCAGCCTCGCCTTCGACGCGACCGACACGGAGGGACGGAGCCGAATCTGGGTGCGCCTGTTGAACGCGCTCGAGGCCCACCCCCTGCCGGGGACGGAGGGCGGCGCCCGTCCCTTCTGGTCGCCGGACAGCCAGTTCGTCGGCTTCATCGCCGACGGCGTGCTCAAGAAAGTCGATGTCTCAGGAGGGCCGCCGACGAAGATCTGCGATGCGCCCGGAGGCTCCGACGCCACGTGGAGCACGGAGGGCGTCATCCTGTTCGACGGCACGGGCACGGACCCCCTCTATCGGGTCCCGGCCGTCGGAGGAACGAAGGCCGTGGAGGTGGCGCCCGACCCGAAACGCCACGAGACGAGCGTCGGTTGGCCGGAGTTTCTCCCCGACGGGCGGCACTTCCTCTACCTGTTGACCGGGGACAAATCCGATGACAACGCGTACTGGATCGGCTCGATCGATTCCAAGGAGAGGAAGAAGCTCGCTCCCGCCCAGACCCTCGTCACGTATTCGCCCCCCGGCTATCTCCTCTTCGTCCGCGACCGGACGCTCGTCGCCCAGCCCTTCGACGCGAGGGCCCTGAAGATCTCGGGCGAGCCGGTCCCCCTCGCCGAGAAGATCGGCACCGACAACGTCGGGCTCGCGCGCTTCTCCGTGTCTCGCAACGGCGTCCTCGTCTACCGCACGGCACAGTCCGCCGGCCGCCTGGTCTGGCGGGATCGCACGGGCCGTGAGCTCGAATCCGTGCCGGAGACCGGCGTGTACAACAACCCGGCTCTCTCTCCGGCCGGCGACCGCCTCGCCTACAACTTCGCCGATCCTCGGACCGGCAAGCAGGACATCTGGGTCCGGGACCTGGCGCGCGGCGTCAGCTCCCGTTTCAGCCTCGGGCCCGGCGGCAACTTCAGACCCATCTGGTCTCCCGACGGATCCTCGATCGTCTTCACCTCGGACCGGGGCGGGACGCAGGACCTGTACGAAAAATCCACGCGCGGGCAGGCCGCGGAGAAGCTCCTCTTCGAAAGCTCGGAGAACAAGGCCCCGTCTACCTGGACGCCCGATGGGCGATACATCGGCTACTACAGTCAGAGCCCGAAGACGCTTCTGGACAGCTGGGCCCTCCCGACGTTCGGGGACCGGAAGCCGATCCCCATCGTCGTCGGGCCCTTCTCGGAGAAGCAGCCCATGTTCTCTCCCGACGGGCGCTTCGTCGCCTACGTGTCGAACGAGTCCGGACGCGACGAGATCTATGTTCAGACCTTTCCGGACGCGGGCGGCAAGTGGCAGGTCTCGAGCGGGGGCGGCGGCGAGCCGAGCTGGCGCCGCGACGGGAAGGAGCTCTTCTACCGCTCGTTCGATCAGAAGCTCATGGCGGTGGAGATCCGGACCGCGGGGGAGTTCCAGGCGGGCATCCCGAAGGCTCTGTTTTCAGCCCAGGTGATGGTGGGCACGAGCCGCAACCGCTATAGCCCGTCGCCGGACGGCCAGCGATTCGTCTTCGTCGCTCCGCTCGGCCGCGAGGCGCTGGGACCGACCAACATCGTCGTGAACTGGCCCGCGAGTCTGGGGAAGTAGTGGGATGCGTTTTACCGGGCCGCGCCCGAGCGCGGGACGGCGCGTGAACGCGGGGAGAGATCCCTGGCGGTAAACCTCCCGGCTCACCGCCGCGCCGCTCTGCGCTCCATCTCGTCGTAGACCATCCGGGACAGGGCGCCGCCCGTCACGAGAGCGTCGTTGTCGGCGCCGGGACGCTTGTCCTTGCCCCGCCGCGTGCAGATCGCGATCGCATACCGCGAGTGGGGACCCTTGACGTACGCGGCGTCCGTCCGGATCTCTCCCTTGACCCCGGAAGAGTCCGCCAGCTTCTCTTCGTCCCAGCCCGTCTTGTTGCCGACGAAGACCTTCTCGCGCTCGAAGGGAAGTGACCGCGGGATCATCTGCCGGTCCTGCTGGAGCGCGAGGATCGCGAGCATCTCGTCGCATGCGGCCCGCGAGACGACCTTGCCC